>NZ_JAKMRZ010000001.1:0-143825 GCF_025772385.1 Campylobacter sp. FU_520
TGTTTAACGGTATAATTTTACAATTTTGAAACTCACACCCTAAATACTCCACTAAAACTATATATTTTTCTTTAAATAATAATGCAAGATTTTCACTATTTACAACACTTCAAAAAGTAGGGGTTCTGGGATTATATAATCAATATCTAAAATATCTTCATACTTGCACAAGAATACATGAGTAAAAGATTTATCTTGAAAATACTTTAGCTTATAAGAAAAATCATCTTTAAGACCAAGCTCCTCAAAGCTCTTTTTTAAAATTTCATCTTCGCTAATAGGATTTGCAAATTTAATATATAAAAGCTTTTCATAAGCAAGAAAATCTTTTAGAATTGTTTTCTTACTCATCATAAAGGATTTTCTTAAGGTTTTGCTCGTTTTTATGCCAATTTTTCTCAAGTTGAACGAACAATTTTAACATTACCTTTTTTTGTGCTAATTTTTCTATTTTAACCCTAGCTTCTTTACCTATACGCTTAATTGTAGCACCATCTTTACCTAATATCATTCCTTTGTGAGAATTACTATCTGTAATGATAATGGCATTGATATAATAAATTTGCTCTAGTTCTTTGATTTTTTCTATTTTTACTTCAGTGCTATAAGGAATTTCATCACTTAAATTTTCATATATAGCTTCTAAAATAAAATCTCTATAAATATCCTTTTCATTTGTGGTAGTAATAAACTCAGGATCAAAATAATACGGATGTTCAGGCAAATACTTAATCATCTCATCTAAAAGAATTTTTTTATAAAATTTTTGCTTTGCAGAATAGGGGATAATAGCACTAAAATGTGAGCTATACTGAGAATACTCACTTAATTTTTTAAGTAAAACTTCTTTTTTTACCAAATCAACCTTATTGATTAATACAATATGTGGCACTTTAGGGTTTAAACTTAAAAAATTTTCATAATCTTTAATATCATCATAAATACTAGCTACAAATAAAATCACATCACAATCTGCAATGCTTTTAATCGCCAAATCAATCATAAGCTGATTCATAGCTTTAGAGCTTGCATGCAAACCTGGTGTATCTATAAAAATAAGCTGATGATTTTCATGCATTATAATCGCATTGATCTTTCTTCTTGTGGCATTTTGCTTATGAGAAACCATAGCAACTTTTTCTTCTAATAAAGAATTTAGGATAGAACTTTTTCCTGCATTAGTTCTACCCACTATGCTTATAAAGCCACTTTTCACAAGATATACCTAGCTAAATCTTTATTTTCTATGATATCTCCAAGTTTAACTTGCACTTTAAAATCATCTATTTTATAAACTTTTCCAGCATATTCATCTGCTTCAAAACTAATATCTTCTAAAAGTTTTTCCACTACTGTATGTAAGCGTCTTGCACCAATATCTTGCATTTCTTCATTGGCCTTACTTGCTATTTTTGCTATTTCTCTAATAGCCTCATCTTCAAAAACAAGCTCTACATTTTCAGTTTTTAAAAGCTCAATATATTGTGTTAGTAATGAATTTTTAGGTCTTGTTAAAATAGCATACAAAGCATCTTCATCTAATGAATCAAGCTCAACTCTTAAAGGAAAACGCCCTTGAAGTTCAGGGATTAAATCACTTGGTTTGCTTAGATGAAAAGCACCTGCTGCAATAAATAAAATATGATCAGTTTTTAAAGGTCCAAATTTAGTTTGTATAGTACTACCTTCAACTATAGGAAGCAAATCTCTTTGCACCCCTTCTTTGCTTGGATCTTGACGGTTTGAATTTGAGCTTGAAACTGCTACTTTATCTATCTCATCAATAAAAATAATCCCTTCATTTTCTGCTCTTCTTAAAGCCTCGCCTTTAATGCTTTCCATATCAAGAATTTTCTCACTTGCTTCTTGAGCTAAGGCTATTCTTGCATCTTTTACTTTCATTTCTTTTTTAACTTTTTTATTACCCACGCCAATAACTTTTACTATATCTTGCATAGCACCCATTTCAGGTGGTAAATTTGGATTAGTATCAAACACGCTTTGTGAAATTTCAACTTCTATTGTGCTATCATCTAAATCACCAGCTTTTAATTTCACGCGCATTTTTTCTAAAGAATTTTGATATTCTTCTTGTTTTTCTTCACTAACACCTTTTGGTAAAGGCGGTAAAAGTTTTTCTAAAATCTTATTTTCTATAAATTCATTAATTTTGTCTTTATTTTTTTCTTTTTCTTCATTTTTTACTAAATTTAAAGCAGCATTAGCTAAATCTCTAACCATGCTTTCCACATCACGTCCAACAAAACCAACTTCAGTATATTTACTTGCTTCAACTTTTACAAAAGGAAGTCCCATCATCTTAGCAAGGCGTCTTGCAATCTCTGTTTTACCAACCCCAGTTGATCCTATCATTAAAATATTTTTTGGCATGATATCATCTTGAAGTTCAGGACTAAGCTGCATTCTTCTATAACGATTTCTTAAAGCAATTGCTATGATTTTTTTGGCGTTTTTTTGTCCAATTACATAATCATCTAAAAATTTTACAATCTCTTTTGGAGTTAAATTCATTTATCATCCTCAATTACATAAGTTTTAATATTTGTATTAGTATAAATGCAAATTTCACCAGCTATTTGCAAGCTTTCTTTAACTAATTCTTCTTCATCTAAACTTGAATGTTTAGCTAAAGCTCTTGCAGCAGAAAGTGCATAGTTACCCCCGCTACCAATAGCTGCTATAGCACCATCTTCAGGCTCAACTACATCTCCAGTTCCTGAAAGTAAAAATATATGATTTCTATCTAATACTAGCATCATTGCTTCAAGTTTTCTTAGGTATTTATCCTTACGCCATTCTTTTGAAAAATCTATTGCAGCTTTTAATAAATCACCCTTAGAACTAGAAAGTAGTTTTTCAAACATATCAAAAAGATTAAAAGCATCAGCAGTGCTTCCTGCAAAACCTGCTAATACTTTTCCATTATTTAATTTTCTAATTTTAACTGCATTATTTTTTAAAACAGTGTTTCCAAAACTTACTTGTCCATCTCCGCCAATTACAGACTTATTTTTACCTTTATAAGCTAAAATTGTAGTTGCGTGAAACATTATTCTCCTTTAACTTCTAGCTTAAACACAGCATGAATTGCATGGCCTAATTTTGCTGAAATTTCATGCACACCAAGTTCTTTTATAGTATCACATTCTAAGCTTTTTTTATCAAGCTCTATGCCTTTTTGATCCTTTAGCGCATGTGCGATTTCATCTTTAGTAACCCCACCAAACAAGCTTCCATTAGCTCCTACAGGCTTAGCTATACAAATAGTGATTTTAGATAATTCTTCTTTTAATTTTTCCAAATTTGCAAGCTCAAATCTTAAATTTTCTGCCTTTTTCTTTTGCTCTGCTTCGTATTGTTTTAAAACTTCATGTGTAGCAGCTTTGGCAAAACCTTTGGCAATTAAAAAATTTTGTCCATATCCATCTTTTACTTCTTTAACTTCTCCTGCTTTTCCTAAGCTTTTTACATCTTTAATCAATAATACTTTCATTGTTTTCCTTTTTTAAAATTTTCTTCCATTTTTACCTGCGATGATAAATCTCAAAGCATTTAATCTTATAAAGCCTGCTGCATCTTTTTGATCATACACAGCATCTTCTTCAAAAGTACAATAAGCCTCGCTAAATAAACTATCATTCGCACTTTCTCTGCCTATTACCATTACATTACCTTTATATAATTCAAGTTTAACTTTACCATTTACATATTTTTGTGACTCATCAATTAAGGCTTGAAGCATTAATCTTTCAGGCGAGAACCAATAACCATTATAAATTAAACTTGCATATTTTGGCATTAATTCATCTTTTAAATGCGCTGCTTCTCTATCAAGAGTGATACTTTCTATAGCACGATGTGCTTTTAAAAGTATACTTCCACCTGGAGTTTCATAACAACCTCTACTTTTCATACCCACATAGCGATTTTCAACAATATCAAGACGACCTATACCATATTTTGCACCAAGCTCGTTAAGTTTTGCTAAAAGCTGCGCAGGAGACATTTTTTCTCCATTAATAGCACATAAATCGCCTTTACTAAACTCAAGCTCTATCACTTCACTTTCATTTGGAGTTTCTTTTAAATCTTTCACCCAGCGCCACATATCTGCTTCAGGTTTAGCCGCAGGATCTTCAAGCACTAAACCCTCATAAGAAATATGTAATAAATTTGCATCCATAGAATAAGGTGATTTACCTGGTTTTTTAGCTATATCAATGCCATGTTTTTGTGCATAAGCTAAGAGTTTTTCACGGCTATTTAAATCCCATTCCCTCCAAGGAGCAATGATGGCTAAATTTGGATTTAGCGCCAAAGCACCTAATTCAAAACGCACTTGATCATTCCCTTTACCGGTTGCCCCATGGCTAATAGCATCTGCTTTTGTTTTATTTGCTATTTCTACTAAAGCTTTTGCTATCAAAGGTCTTGCTATACTTGTACCTAGTAAATATTCTCCTTCATAAATAGCATTTGCTCTAAACATAGGAAATACATAATCTTTTACAAATTCATCTTTTAAATCTTGAATAAAAATATTTTCTTCTTTTACACTCAAAGAAAGTGCTTTTTTTCTAGCAGGCTCAAGCTCTTCACCTTGTCCAATATCTGCTGTGAAAGTTACTACTTCACATTTATACTCATCTTGTAACCATTTTAAAATTATACTTGTATCAAGTCCACCAGAATATGCTAAAACCACTTTTTTGATATCTTTTTTCATTGTCTTTCCTCTTTGTAAAAATAATTGTAAAATTTAACGAATTTAGCTTAATATAATGTAAAATATTCAGACATTTTATAACATTTTCTTGTATTTTTTGATAAAATATTTTTATGAGAATAGATAAGTTTTTAAATGTAGTTAATATCACTAAGCGCCGTGCTATTTCAGAAGATATGTGTAAAAGTGGCGTAGTAAGTATAAACAATCAAGCAGTTAAAGCTAGTAAAGAAGTAAAAATTGGCGATGAAATAAGCATTAAATTTATAGAATATACTAATATCTATAAAGTCTTAGACATACCAACAACCAAAAGCATACCAAAAGCTATGCAAGAAAAATATGTGGTAAAAATTCAATGAAAGAAATGATTTTAAGCCAAAATGAGCTTTATAAGCTTTGTGAAATTTTGCCTAAAAATGGAGTTATTTTACTTCAAGGGGATTTAGCAAGCGGTAAAACTACTTTGGTGCAAAATTATGCTCAATTTCTTGGAGTGGAAAAAACGCTTAATTCTCCTACATTTTCTATCATGCAAGAGTATGATTTTCAACAAGGTAAAATGTATCATTATGATATTTATCAAGAAGGTTTTAATGGACTTTTAAAAAATGGTTTGATTGAAAATTTTTTTGAAGAGGGTTTGCATTTGGTAGAGTGGGGTGATGAAAAATTAAAAAAATACTTAGATAAATATCAAATTTTTAATATAATTTTACAAATCATTCCTTATGAAAATAAAAGAAAGTATATAATACATGAGTAAGCTAGAAGCTAGAAATTTAGAAAAAATCATTAAAAAAACTAAAATCATACATGATGTTTCACTAGAAGTGCAAAGTGGGGAAGTTGTTGGACTTTTAGGGCCTAATGGGGCAGGAAAAACTACCAGTTTTTATATGATATGTGGACTTATTTTACCAACAAGTGGGCAGGTGTTTTTAGACTCACAAGATATCACAAAAGAACCACTTAATAAAAGAGCAAAGCTTGGCATTGGGTATTTACCTCAAGAAAGTAGTGTTTTCAAAGACTTAAGCGTAGAAGAAAATTTACTTTTAGCCGCCCAAGTAATATATAAGGATAAAAATTTATTAGAACAAAAGATAGAGCAAATGCTAGAATTACTTAGCATAGAACCTATTAGACACAGAAAAGGTATGAGTTTAAGCGGGGGCGAAAGAAGGCGTTGTGAGATAGCAAGATCACTTATGTGTGATCCTAAATTTTTACTTCTTGATGAACCATTTGCTGGGGTTGATCCTATAGCAGTGAGTGAAATTCAAAGTTTAATTAATGATTTAAAAGCTATGAATATAGGTGTTTTAATCACCGATCATAATGTAAGAGAAACTCTAGCAATTTGCGATAGAGCTTATGTAATTAGAAGCGGAAGGTTGCTAGCTAGTGGCAATGCTAATGAAATTGCGCATAATGAAGATGTGAAAAAATACTATCTTGGAAGTGAGTTTAGACTTGAATAATGCTTAAACAAAAAACCTCTATAACACAAAAAGCAAAACTATCACAAACCTTAAGATCTTGGCTTCCTATATTGCAAGCTAATATTGAAGATCTAAAAGAAAGCTTAGATGAATTTGCTAAAGAAAATCCTTTTATAGAGATTAAAGAAAACTCAAGCATTACAAACAATCAAAACAAGTATTATCAAGAATATTTTAGTAAAAATACCACCACGCAAATGATTGATGCAAAAAGCTTGGAAGTAAAAAATGTGTATGAACTTTTAAGCGAGCAAATCATACCACCATTTTTTCCTACTAAAAAATCCCAAACCATTGCTGAAAAAATCATAGAATGTTTAAATCATGAAGGTTATTTTGAATATGATGAGGAAATTTTAGGTGAATTTGATCCTTTAGAAGTAGAAAAAATCAGACAAAGATTTAAATACCTTGATCCCGTTGGAGTAGGGGCAAAAGATAATCAAGAAGCTTTTATTTTTGCACTAGAACATTTTGACTTAGATGATGAGCTTTATGAGTTTTGCAAAATGTTAATTTTAAATTTAGAAAATGCAAAAGATTTTATCAAAGATCCTTTGTATAAAAAGGCTATAGCGATAATTAAAAAAATCTCCATTCCGCCTTTTTTAGAATATTTTGAAGAGAGTATGGAAATCATTCCTGATATATTTATTTATCAAGAAAATGGTGAAATTAAAATTAAAATCAATGATGATTATTACCCTGAAATTGCTTTTGAAGCAGATGGTTTAGATCATGAGTTTTTAAGTGCTTATTTAAAAGATGCTAAAAATTTAATCGATGCACTAGCCATGCGTAAAGCTACCCTTTATAAAATAGGGCTTATGATTATAGAATATCAATATGATTTTTTCATGGGCGGGGATATTAAACCTATGCAGCTTAAAGACTTAGCACAAGATCTTGAAAGAAATGCTTCTACCATTTCAAGGGCAATTGCAAATAAATACCTAAGTTGTGATAGAGGTTTAATACCCTTAAAGTCTTTCTTTACCACCGCAGTTGATGATGGTGAAACTTCTAATGCAACTATTAAAGATTTTCTTAGTAATTTAATTAAAAAAGAAAATCCTAAAAAACCTTTGAGTGATTTAAAAATTCTTGAACTCACTCAAAAAGAATTCCCAAGTGTACAACTAGGGCGTAGGACTATCACTAAATATCGTATGCAACTTGGCATAGGAAGCTCAAGTGAGCGTAAAAAATTATATGAATTGATGTAGGAAAAGATGAATTTAGAAAGTATTTTTGAAAAAACCATAAAACAAAATGTGCGTTTAGTAGCAGCTAGCAAGTATGTTCAAGATGAACAAATTCGAGAGCTTTTTAAGCAAGGTGTTGTAGAGTTTGGAGAAAATCAAGTCCAAGCTTTAGCTTTAAAAAAAGAAAAACTTCAAGATTTAGAAATCAAATGGCATTTTATAGGTAATCTTCAAAGTAACAAAATCAATCTTTTAATCAAACAAAACCCGTTACTTTGGCAATCTTGTAATGGCTTAAAAAGCGCCAAAGCTGTAGATAAAAGACTTAATTATAAATTAGATACTTTATTAGAAATAAATACTGCCAATGAAAGTTCTAAAAGTGGTATAGAGCAAAATAAGGCCATAGAAGAGTATTTGCAAATACAAGAAGAGTGTAAAAATTTAAATCTAGTAGGCATTATGTGTATAGGTTCTATGGATAAGGAAAAAGTTCAAGAAAGTTTTGAGCAAACTTTTAAAATCTATGAAAATTTACAAAAACATGGGGCAAAAATTTGCTCTATGGGTATGAGTGGGGATTTTGAGCTAGCTATAAAATGTGGCTCAAATATGGTGCGTTTGGGGAGTATTTTATTTAAATAAACCCCATTTGTTTTGCTTTTTCTATCATAAAATCTGCACCATTTTCACTTTTTAACTCTTGCAAGGCTAAAGATTTTTCTTCTAATGAGAAATTTTCTACCAAATTTAAAAATTGATATTTTTCTTCTTGGGTTAAAATTTCACATAAATTACGCTCTTTTAAATACAAAGCATTAAAATACTGATGATTTTTAGCTGCATAGGGATAAGGTATGAAAATACAAGGAAGTAAATTTGCACTAAGCTCAAAAAGACTACTTGCACCTGATCTTGATATGGCTAAATCTGCTTTAGAAATTTTATCTATAATGTTTTTATCAAAGTCAAAAAGCTCTACATTGACATTTAAATCCTCATAAGCTTTTTTACATCTTTCATAATCATTCTTGCCACATTGATGAATGATATTTATACCTTTTTCTTTAAAGTATAAAGCATTTTCTAAAGCAAGATCATTAATAAATTTAGCCCCTTGAGAGCCACCAAGAAAAATAATATTTTTTAATTCTTTTCTCACTCTTGCTTTTTGTGAAAAAATTTCGCTAATAGGATAAGGACAAAAGAAAGTATTTGCTTTATTAACTTGATCATCAAAAGCAGTAAAAAAAGCTTTAGAAAAAGGCTTTAAAAGTGAATTTAAACTTCCCATTTTTGAATTTTGCTCATGGATTAAAAGTGGGATATTTGCCATTAAAGCACCAAAGGCACCTGGAGCACTGCTATATCCACCCACACTAAAAACTACTTTAATATTATGTTCTTTTAAAATTTGTTTTGTTTTTCTTGCAAGTTTTACAATATGCAAAAACGATTGAACCTTAGCCAAGCCTTTTTTATTAACAACGCCTTGAGAACTTAGAAAGTATTTTTTATAAAAACCATCTTCATTTTCAAACCAAAGTCTATCTTGGCCATTTTCACTTCCTATGTAAATACACTCTAAACCTTGTTTTTTTGCACTTTGTAATAAACATCTAGCTATAGCCAAATGTCCTCCTGTGCCTCCACCTGTAATTACTATCATTTATCCTCTTTATTTAGCTTTTCTTCTAAAATAGCAAGTCTTGCTTCTAATTTAGCGATTTTTTCTTCATAATCAATCTTACCATGTTCTTTAATATAAGCAGGTATGCCAATAGCTGTTAAATTTGACCCAACATCTTTTAATACAACTGCATTTGAACCTATTTTGGCGTTTTTACCTATGGTAATATTGCCTAAAATTTTAGCCCCAGAACCTATAATCACACCATCTTCTATAGTAGGATGTCTTTTGGTATTTTTATCTAAACTCGTTCCACCCAAAGTAACACCTTGATAAATCAAAACATCATCACCTATAATAGAAGTCTCACCAATCACAACCCCACATGCATGATCTATAAATATCCTTCTACCCAAATGTGCCCCAGGGTGCAAATCAACTCCAGTAAGAAACTGTGAAATTCCACTAATAATTCTTGCTATTTTTTTAAAACCTTTTTGGTAAAAAAAATGTGCAAAGCGATAATTTACCACAGCCCAAACGCCAGGATAGTTAAAAACTAATTCCACACAAGATCTATATGCAGGATCTTTTTGCTTTGGCATAGAAAAATCTTCTTTGATTAGTTTAAAAATACTCATTTAGAACCTATGCTTTTTAAATATCCATTATCATTTAAAAATAAATAAATTTCACCCAAAATATGCTTTTTTTGATTTTCATTAACAAGTTTTGAAGCATAAATTTTTTCATTAATATTATCCATAATTGCATGAATATCATAGTCAAGATCTTCTAAGGTATCTAAAATAGATTGAGCCTCTAGTACGCTTTCTACTTCAAAACCCTTTTCATTAATGCTTATACAAGCTTCGGTTGGATGTGTAAAAAGATTATGCTTCATACCAAGGACTTCTTGATAAGCTCCCACTAGGAAAAATCCTAAAAAATAATCTTCAGCTTCTACATCAATATCATGTAAAAACAAAGGATTATCTTTAGAATAAGAAATTTCTCCATCACTATCACAAGTTATATCCCATATACTTGCGCTTCTTGTAGGTTTTTTATTGAGTCTATCAAGTGGCATGATAGGGAAATTTTGCTCCAAGCCCCAAAAATCAGGTAAAGACTGAAATACTGAAAAATTCACTAAATATTTTTCTTGTACTTCATTTTGCAAACTCGATAAATCAGCTTGATCACCCACTAAAGAAATAGCTTTTCTCATAATCAAATGCACTAAAATTTCACTATTAGAGCGATCTTGTAAATCTACATAACCCAAATCAAACAAGGTTAAAATACTCTCCATATGATCAATACTATCATGTAAATACTCAAGCGCATTAGAAGCTTTTATATTTTTATACAAATCATAAAGCTCATCAATAAGTTTTGGATTTTTATCTTTTAATAAAAGCTTGCTTTCTGTGTATTCTTGAGAAAAAAGCTCTAAAACAGGCGCTACTAAAACAGCATGATTAGCCGCTACAAAACGCCCACTTTCTATAAAAATATCAGGCTCTAAGTCTTTTTTTTGTTCTGCAATGCCTTTTAAAATAAACACAACATCGTTTGCATACTCACTTAAGGTGTAATTTCTACTTGTTTCATTTTTAAACTGAGAGTATTCTACTGCCAAACCCCCGCCAAGATTAATAGCTTTTAAATTTTTTGCACCCATTTTTCTAAGCTCAGTGTAGATATTACCCGCTTCATTTAAAGCTTTTTTCAAAGGATGAATTTCAGTAATTTGTGAGCCTAAATGAAAATGTATCATAGTAAATTGATCTAAAAGTTTATTAGCTTTTAAAAGATTTACCGCTTCAATAAGCTCAGTAGATGTTAAACCAAACTTTGAATTTATACCACCACTTTTTGCCCAAATTCCTACCCCAGCTGAATGCAAGCGCACCCTTAAGCCTATATTTGGCTTTGGCTTAAAACGATTTTTAGCAATTTCAATCATCGCTTCAAGCTCATTAAGTCCTTCCATAGTTAAAGTGATATTATGACCCATTTCACACGCTATAAAGCCCATGTTTATAAGTTCTTTATCTTTAAAACCATTAACCGTTATAGGTGCACCTTCATTATTATAAGCCATAGCTAGTAAAAGCTCAGCCTTACTTCCTGCTTCTAAGCCATAGTTATATTCTTTACCTAGATTAACTAAATTTTTTACAAAACCTGGATATTGATTGACTTTTAAAGGATACACAGCATTAAAAGAACCTTTATAATTAAATTCTTTTTTTGCTTTAGCAAATTTATCATAAATTTGCTCAATTTGCTTATGGATTAAATGAGGAAAACGAAGTAACAATGGCCCCTTATAACCATCATCACGCAAAGTATTTACTATATCTATAATAGCAGGTTTTTTACCATGATTTACACATACTTTGCCATTTTCAATGATAAAATTATTTGCACCCCAAATATTAATACCATAATCAATCATAACTCATTCTCCAAATTTGCTAATTTTATATTTTTAGTATCTTTATTTTCCAAATTTTTATAAAAAATCTCTTCTTTTTGCATTTCATCTTCACCTATACACAAAAAGATTTTAGCATTAGCATTATCTGCTTGGTTTAAATGCTTTGCAAGTTTTTTTGCTTCATAGCTTAAATATACTTTATGTTTTTTTCTTAAAGTATTTGCTAATTTAAAAATAGTATCTATATAAGCTTCATCCATAGCACAAAGATAAATTCCTTCTCTTGATTTTACGCTTTGTTTTTGCTCTAAAATAGCCATAATCCTTTCTATACCCATAGCAAAACCCACGCCATAGCCACTTTTACCATCTAAATACTCAATCAATCTATCATATCTTCCACCACCTGCCACAGCAGCTTTTGCACCGATTTCATCACTAACAAACTCAAATGCACTTTTAGAATAATAATCAAGCCCGCGTACTAATTTCTCATCACATTCAAACTCAACATCATTTTCTTTTAAAAGTTTTTGTAATTTTTCATAATCTTTTTTACAACATGGGCATAAATTTTCACTTAGTTTTGGCGCATTTTCGATTAAACTTTGACAATGATCATTTTTACAATCAAGCACTCTAATAGGATTTAAGTCTTTTCTTCTTAAGCAATCCTCACAAAAACCTTCTTTAGAATTTAAAAAAGCTATGAGTTTTTCTTTATATACACCCATACATTCTTTACAGCCTAAAGAATTAATTTTCAAGCTTGTGTGAATTTCTAAGCGTTTAAAAATTTCATTTAGCATTAAAATAATACTCGCATCTTCATATACATTTGCTATGCCAAAGCTTTCTACACCAAATTGATGAAATTCACGCAATCTTCCTTTTTGTGGCCTTTCATAGCGAAACATAGAGCCATGATAAAACCATCTTTTAACACTTTGAGCCTTATCCATTTTAGCTTCTATGTATGATCTTACCACTCCAGCTGTCCCTTCAGGCCTCAAACACACATCATTACCTGCTTTATCAACAAATTCATACATTTCTTTGCCAACTATATCAGAGCTTTCCCCAACACTTCTTTTAAAAAGCTTAGTAAGTTCTAAATGCGGACAATTAATAAAAGTAAAACCATAGTTTTTAGCTACTTCTTCACAAGTTTTAACTACTCTTTCATAAAGAATAGCTTGGTCATCTTGTAAATCTTTCATTCCTTTTAAAGCATTAATCATCTATAAATTCCTTAATCTTTTCATGTAAATTTTCAATACTCAAAGAAGCATCTAATTTTAAAATTTTTATATCTATTTTAGTTTTTAAAAACTCTAAAGTTTCTTCTAAAGCATTTTGTATATTTAAAAAATACTCAATCCCTCTTTTTTCAATACTATCTAGATCTTTTTTAGAAAGTCTTTGCTCAATAAGCTCTTTAGAACCATGCAAAAATACAACCTTTTGTGGAAAAAGTCCACCTGTGGCAAAAGAATTTAACTCAAATAAAATATTTTGATCAAAATCACATCTTGCATAAGCCATATTAGAAATAAAACTACGATCTGAAATGATAAGTTTGTTTTTATTTTGCGCTAAATGCATGTCGATTAAATTTGCTCTATCTGCTAAAAAAAGCAAAAGCTCAGCCTTTTTAGAAAATTGCATTTTACTTTCTAATAAAATTTTTCTCAAATGCACTCCAAGCTCACTTCCACCTGGTTCTTTAGTAAAAAATGCATTATGAAAATATTTTTTCAAAAGCTCTATTTGCGTGCTTTTACCCACACAATCAACCCCTTCAAAAGCTATATACAATCTCTCTCCTTTAATAAAGGTATAATTTCTTTTGGCACAAGCTTGCTCACATCACCATTATGAGCACAAATTGATCTTACTATAGAGCTTGAAATAAAAGAATTTTTTAAATTTGGCATAAGATATATGGTTTCAAAATCTTCCCAAAGCATGTGATTTGCATAACCAAGTTGCAGTTCATACTCAAAATCACTCACCGCTCTTAAGCCTCTTATAATGATATTTATTTGCAAATTTTTAGCAAGATCTACTAGTAAGTTATCAAAAGTTACAATTTTAACATTTTTTAAGTCTTTTGTAGCAATTTTTACCATTTTTTCTCTATGCTCTAAGCTAAACATAGGCTTTTTACTCTCACTTTTAGCTATAGCAACGATTACTTCTTCAAACATCTTACTAGCTCTAATGATAACATCTAAATGTCCATTAGTGATAGGATCAAATGTCCCTGGGTATATACAACTAGCCATCATTGCCACCTTTGGTATAAATTATGCTCAATATTTGCTAGATCAAGCCATTTTCCTATGATAAATTCATATAATTTTTCTAAATTATCAATCTTAGCATAACTTGCTATTACAGGAGGAGCAATGATAACTCCATAGCTAGAAAGTTTAGCCATTTGTTCTAAATTTAAAGTAGAATAGGGCATTTCCCTTACTCCAAGTATAAGTTTTTTGCGTTCTTTTAAAGCCACTCCTGTAGCCCTTGTAAGTAAAGTATCATTTATACCACAAGCAATTTTTGCTAAAGTGTTAATAGAGCAAGGTGTGATAAAAGTCGTTTCTATGCCAAAAGATCCACTTGCAACGCATTGACTAATGTCTTCATTATCTAAAAAATTTACATGTTCAAGCTCAAATTTATCTTTTATGTGTTGCAAAAAGTCTATATTTTCTAAAAGAGAATTTTCTTTTGCAAAGCTTATTTTTGCATTTTTGCTTATAATGGCATAAATTTGCCCTTTTTCTTTTAAATGTTTTAATAATAAAAAGCCAAGCTCACAAGAACTAGCCCCGCTAATACCTACTAAAATTTTTCTCATTTTAACTCCACATAATTTTTACTAATAACTTTACCATGCACGACTTTTCCATCTTTATTCTTAAGGCGAATTCTTTGGTTTAAATTCCCACTTTGCAAGGCTTTTAATTCTATCATCATGCTTAAATCCCCATCTTTGATAATACCATAAACAGAATCATTTCTTTGTATAAGGGTTTTGGTTTTAAACATATTATATTTTAAAATCATATTTTCTCTTATATTGCTTTTGGCTATTAAATTTGCGATTTCATCTTTTTTTAATACACCTTGAGGAGCTTTATCAAAAGGAATTTTTAAAATTTTAAAACTAGCAGGACTTAAATTTTCATTACGCGAAATAGGGCGCGTAGTTTGTAAAACTTCTAATTTTGCCTTTAAAAAATACTTAAAAAATATATTTTTTTTAAACTGCTCTGGAGTTTTAAATTCAGCCTTTACAAAACCATCAGCTCTATCAAAATTATGATTACCTAATTTTAAAAAAATATATTGATTAAAATCAGCAGGCAAGCTTGATTGAGTGTTAAGATCTAAAGAAATGATTTCTAGTTGCGGATAATTTGTCTTAAATTCTTTAATCAAAGCTAATTTTACTTCATCAAAATTTGAAGCAAAGCTAAAAGTATAAAAAAATAAAACTAGAATGATTTGTTTAAAAAACAATACAGCAACCTTTTATAAAAATATATTAATCATATAATACATTAAAAAAGTTTGATTTTAGTTAAAAGAAGTGGAGCGGGAAACGAGATTCGAACTCGCGACCCCAACCTTGGCAAGGTTGTGCTCTACCCCTGAGCTATTCCCGCATTTTGAAAGTAGAGTGTGATTTTATCAAAACTTTATTTTATTGTCAAGTTTTTAAAATTAAGGAATGTTTTTTGCTTGTGATTATTAAATTTTAAAGGAGTACTCATGCAAGTAAATGATAAAAATAGTCCGCTAGCCCTAAATAATATGACAAAAATCAAAGAAAAAAACACATCTTCAGATGAATTTCAAGCTACTTTAAATGCTTTAAAAAACAAAGAAGAAAAAGAGTATAAAAAAGATAGCAACAATGCTTTTAGTAATACAGATTTAAATATAGGTTCGATTTCTAAAGATTATAGCGTATATGCTTGGGAGAAACTACGCCAAAGCAAATACCAAAAAAATGAAGAAAATATCTTAAATAATCTTTTTAAAACCTTAGATAAAGCAAGAAGTTAATCATTCAAAATAGCAATACCCTATTAAATTTTTAAAACTTTAACTTCTTGATCTTTTACTAATTTTATATCATCAATTTGCGTGATTAAAATATGCGTGTTTTCACATAAAGGTTTTAGCATACCTGAGCCAAATTTAGCTTCACTTGGTTTAAAATATCCATCGACTAATTTTCCAAAAGCAAAATCATTTCTTTGACCTTTGAAATTTAAATCTTTAGTCAATCTTGCATTATCAAATTTCAAAAGTTCTTTACCATAAAGTAAATTGAGTATATTTTTTGCAAAAATACGCGTTGAAACTAAAGAGGCTAAAGGATTTCCTGGTAGGGCTAGAAAAAACATATCGCTTTTACTAAAAAGTTTTACATGCTTGCAAAGTTTAGCATTGACTTTTTCAAAAATAGGGCTAAAATCACACTCAAGCAAAGCTTGTTTGATAAAATCAGCCTCACCCACGCTAGCTCCACCACTGCTTATAAGCATATCAAATTCTTTATTTTTTAAAAGCTTTTTATATGCATTTAAATCATCTTTTATAAGCCCTAAATACTCAACATCAGCATAATCTTGCAAAATAGCATAAATTCCAAAAGCATTTGCATTGTATATGCTGTATTCATCGGCATTTTCCCAAGGTTCTACAAGCTCATCTCCGCTTGAAAAAATCCCAACACGCAATTTTTTAATGACATTTAACTCATAAATTCCTTGAGCAGCAAGCATAGCTATCATACCTGAAGTGATTTTTTGTCCCTTTTTAAACAAAAGCTCTCCAAGCTTTGCTTCCTCGCCTTTAAAACGGATGGCATTGTTTTCTTTAGCGTTTTTGGCATTGAGCTTTTCATCTTCAAGCAAAGCTTCTTCAAACATTAAAATGGTATTTGCATTTTGAGGAATTTTAGCTCCTGTCATAATTTTATAGCATTCATTTTTTTCTAAAATATAATCATTTTTATCGCCTGCTAAAATGCTTCCTTTTATTTTTAGCAATTCATTCTTATGTGCATAATTTAACGCATAACCATCTAGAGCAGAATTATCAAAAGTGGGTAGGTTTTTTTCCACAAAAACATCTTCATATAAAATACACCCCAAAGCTTGCGTCAAATTTACTTTTTGAAATTCATTTTTTGCTTTGATTTGTTCTTTTAAAAAATTTAAAGTTGCAAAAATATCTCTCATTCTTCAAGCCTTCTTATACTTGCACCTAGTTTTTTAAATTTTTCTTCTAAATTTTCATATCCTCTATCAAGATGATAAATTCTATGAATTTTACTAGTTCCTTTAGCTGCTAAAGCTGCTAAAATCAAAGCAGAAGACGCACGCAAATCAGTAGCCATAACATCAGCTCCCAAAAGCTCTTTAGTGCCATTTATAGTAGCAATATGCCCGTTTAATCTTATATCAGCTCCCATTCTTAAAAGCTCACTTACATGCATAAAACGATTTTCAAATAATCTCTCATCAATAATACTTGTACCATTTGCTTTTAAAGCTAAAGCCATAAATTGTGCTTGCATATCCGTTGGAAAACCTGGATATTCGCTAGTTAAAATTTCAACCGGTTTGATTTCTTTAGCAGGATTTATACTAATACTATCTTCATTAATATCAAAGCTAAAACCCATTTGCTCTAGCTTTGTCAAAACTGCGCTAAGATGGCTTGCATTGACTTTTTTTAGAGTGATTTTTGAGTTAGTGATAGCTCCTGCACACAAATAAGTTCCTGCTTCAATGCGATCAGGAATGATTTCAAAAGGTTTAAATTCTAAAAGTTCTCCACTTGTGCCATAAATTTCAAGTTCAGAAGATCCTATGCCTTGTATATCAAGCCCAGCCCTAGCTAAAACCTCACAAAGTTGTACCACTTCAGGCTCTTTAGCAACATTTAAAAGTCTAGTTTTACCATGAGCTAGAGCTGCTGCCATGATGATATTTTCACTACCTGTAACAGTGATTTTATCAAACATTACATCAGCACCCTTAAGCTTTCCGCTAGCTACCACATAACCTTGCTTGATCTCAATATTAGCCCCCATTTTTTCTAAAGCTAAAAGGTGTAAATCAATAGGGCGTTGGCCTATAGCACAACCTCCCGGTAAAGAAACTTCGCAATTTCCAAATCTAGCTAGTAAAGGCCCTAAAGTAAGTATGGAAGCGCGCATTTTACGCACGATGTCATATTTTGCTATGGTTTTATTTAAATGCTTTGTATTTATTTTTGCAAAATTGTCTTTAAAAGTATAATTTGCTCCTAAATTTTCAAGCAAAGAAAGTAGGGTGCAAATATCTGCTACATTTGGTAAATTTGAAATTTGAACTTCATTTTTAGCTAAAATACTTGAAGCTATCAAAGGAAGTGCTGCATTTTTTGCACCACTTATTATCACTTCTCCATTTAACTTTTCAACACCATCAATCTCTAAATAAGTCATTAATTTTCCTTAAAATATATACATAATGATATAATAATATTTTACTACAAATATTATATAAATTAATAAGATTAAAGGTATTTTTTGGGAGTTTTTCTAGTCATACTTGGTGGGATATTTTGGGTTGTAAGTGGAGTTTTGGCTGAATATTTGTTTAAAAATCATTATTCTGCTGAATGGGTAAGTTTTTATCGTTTGCTTTTTACTGGCGTTATTTTAATAATTTTGGGTGCAAAAAATTTAAATTAAAATTACTAAAGCAAAAACAAGAACTTAGCTCTCTTTTAATTTTTCTATCTTTGGTTTATTGATAACTCAATATGGTTATTTTAAAGCCATTTATTATACCGATGCAGGAACTGCCACGGATGATACAATACAACGCACCATTAATCATAATGCTTTTTATGTGTTTTAAAAATAAAATTTTACCTAAAAAAATAGAGCTAATCGCTTTGTTTTTAATACTTTTTGCCTTATTTTTACTTATAACAAATGGGGATATTAATGCATTAAAACTTGACATAAGAGGTGTTATTTGGGCTTTTTTGGAGCTCTTGGAGTGGCATTTTATTCTTTGAGTGCTAGACTTATCATAGCAAAATATGGCTTATTTTTAATCATGGGTTTGGCTAGTTTATTTGCTTCTTTTTTGCTTTTTGTATTATTACAAGGAAATATCCCAAAACATGATTTTTCTTTAAATTCCTTTTTGGCTATGAGTGGGATTGTATTTATAGGTACAATAGGGGCTTTTTGTTTATATTTAAAAGGAGTTGAATTAATAGGAGCTTTTAAAGCTAGTATGATAGCTTGTATAGAACCTGTGGCTGCTACTTTTATGAGTTTTTTATTTTTAGGAACTATTTATAGCGTGATTGATCTTTTTGCTTTTGCTTTGATCATTCTTAGTGTGTTTTTAAATGCTAAAAAACATTAAAGTCATTGCATAGCTTGCATTGCTTGAGATAACATTTGAGTTATTCTTGCATAAATGCTTTGCATTTGCGAATTTAAACTTTGAATTTGAGAATTGATCATTTGAGCTTTTTGTGGATCTTGGCTTGATTGTAATTTAGCATTTAATTCTGCTATTTTAGTTTGTATTTTAGAAAGTTCTTTATAAAGCTTACTTAACTCATCTTCTGATTTTTCTCCATTTTGACTTTCTTTAACACTTTTTTCAAGTTCTTTTATACCTTGAGTAAATTTAAACTCTATAAAATTCTTATTTTCTTTGCTTTCTTTTTCTTTTGTTTGAGTGTTTAAAACATAAGGATTGATTTTACTAGCATAATCATTTATTTGCATGATATATCCTTTCTTTTAAAGGATATATCGGATTTTTTTATAAAAAATTAATTTCTATCGTGAAGTTTTTTTGCTACTTCTGCGGCTAATTTGAGCTTTTCATTAT
The DNA here is from genome assembly GCF_025772385.1 of Campylobacter sp. FU_520. NCBI lineage: Bacteria > Pseudomonadati > Campylobacterota > Epsilonproteobacteria > Campylobacterales > Campylobacteraceae > Campylobacter > Campylobacter sp. FU_520. The sequence continues at coordinate 19,471 of NZ_JAKMRZ010000001.1, forward strand.
CAAAGTGTGTGTAAATTCTTGAAGTATTTAAGCTTGCATGACCTAGTGCTTCTTGGACCAAAACTAAATCTTTTTGTTTTTTATAAAGTAGGGTAGCAAAAGTGTGTCTTAACATATGAGCTCCGTTTTTTTGCTTGCGAATTCCTGCTTTAAATAAAATTTGTTCTACTATACGAGAAACATAAGCTTGGGTTAGGGCTTTACCATTGCGATTGACAAACAAAAGCCCATCACAAGAAAGATAATTTACCCTTACATCTTTTAAAAGATGTTCTATAAGCTCTTTTTTAATCATCACAACGCGGTATTTATTACCTTTAGCTCTAATGCGTATAATATAAAGATCATTTTCTTCGCTAATATCTTTTAATTTTATATTAATAGCTTCACTAACCCTAATTCCTGTAAAAATGATGATTTTAATAATCAAACGATTGCGTATAGTATTGCTTTTAAAATCTGTATTATCGATAGCATCTAAAAATTTACTCACTTCATCTTCACTCATATACTCAGGTAGCTTAACCCCCTTAGAACCACTTATACCCGCCCAATTTTTAAGATTAATATCAAAAATGTGCGCCTTTTGATCTTCTTCATTTTGCTTATCTAAAAATGCAAAAAAATTAATCACAGCTATACGATAATTTTTCTTACTCGCATCAGATAAAGAAGCACTAATACTTGCTAAAATTTCCACTAAAAGCTCTTCATCAATTTGTTTTAGTGAATAAAGCTTGTAAAATAACAAATACTCATAAAGTTTTTTCAAAGGATTAAAATACGTATTTACACCGCTAAGTCCTGCATTTCTTGCTTTTTTTACATAAGCATCAAGCTCTTGTATATTTTTAACACCCTTATTTAGAGCTAAATTTACTACAGCCAAGGCTTGGGGGTCTTTTAATTCCTTATTTGACAAAGAATTAAGCTTAAATTTCACATATCTACAAAGCCAAAATAAAAATGACTTTTCAAAATTTTCTTTATAATCTAGAGGATATTTCATTTTTAGTCTCCAAAACTTCTAAAACAGCTTAAAAAATTATAAAAAAATATTACTTAAAAAATATCAAGCTATAATTATAAAAAACAAAATAGGGTGATAATATGTTTTTTAAGAAAAAAACTACGCAAAAGCAAGTAAACCAAAGCAACACCTCAAAACAAAATAATACTTCAAATGACTTTGCACAAGAAAAAAGGCTTTATGAATTTAGAGAAAATATGAAAAAACTTAGTAAAGATGAAAATAGCGCTAAACTTTTAGCAAGACAACTTTCAAGATTAATCCAAAAATCCAAATAAAACCAAAAATTCCATACAAGCTAAACTTTTATATTTATTTTCCTTTTAGCTTTTTTAGTCTATAAAAATATTTTAACTTAAACTTAATATGTATGTAAAATTATATGATAAATAGTAAAATCTTGAAATTATATATATTTTGTATTGAAAACTATAATTTTCAAACTTTTATATTTATCTACACTTTCATAAGTAAAATGTATTTTAAAATACCTATATTATAGTATTTTAAAGCATTTTGATTTTTGAGTGAAAATAACTTATCCATAAAAAAATAAGTATAATTTTTTGAAAAATATTATAAGTTATTTTATGTAGCTATGAAAGACTAAAGATGTATATTTTTTATTTCAACTAAATTTTAGTTTGTATTTTTGCTTAAATAAAATTGAAGTTTAAAAATGTAGATTAGTTATTTTCTTGACTTTTAGGATAATCAAAAAACACAACTTCCCCACTGTGTTCTTTTATATCTTTAAATTCTTTTATATCAAATTGCATACATAAAATAGCAGAAGTTGGAAAATTTTCTAAATCTATATGGGCTAAATATTCACAAAGTTCTTGCAATAAAGGATTATGCATAATTAGCACTACCCTACTCTCTTTTAATTCTTTTATAAAATTTAATACATCCTCTAAATTACCATCATAAAAGTTTTTTTCTATCTTAATATCTTTTTCTTTTAAAGAAAAGCTTTTGCAGAGTTTTTGCGCTGTTTTTATACAACGCCTAGCAGGACTTGAGATAATGCTTTGAGCTTTAAATTCTAAATCTTTAATCCTATAAATCATAGTTTTTAGATCATCTTTTCCACTGGAACTAAGCTCTCGTTGCAAATCTTGATCGTAATTTTCTTTTTGAGCTTTAGCATGACGAATAAAATAGATATATTTCATCTTATAACCTTAAATTTACCCAAAACATATCCACATATAAAGCCAAAAATATGTGCATACCAAGCTATATTTACACCCATAAAAATAGGCACAAAGCTCATTAACAATATAGCTACGATAAGTCCTTTAGTAGCAGTTTTATCCAAATATGCATAATATCCCATTAAAACACATATAGCACCACTTGCACCCACTACATTTACAAAACTACCATCAAAACTCAAATACACATAAAAAGCACTAAGTAAAGAGCAAAGAATTCCACCGATTAAATAAAGCAAAGCGAATTTAAAACTTTTTAAGTATTTTTCAAGCATAGAGCCAAATTGAAAAAGCACTATCATATTTAAAATCAAATGAGGCCAATTTCCATGCATAAACATTGAGCTTAGAATTTGCCAGTAAAATCCTTGAAAGAAAAATAAATTTAAACCTAAAATAGCATCTAAATTTAAAGATCCAAAATAAAGATAATTCACAAAGACAAATATCACAATATTTAAAGCGATTAAAAAAGAAGCTATCATTGCCCTACTTTGTATTTTTAATAATTATAACAAAAAGCTATTTAAATTCTAGCTTACACATAAAATTCACACTAATAAGATACAATATCGTCAAAAATAAAATAAGGTTAAAAATGAAAAAACTAGCTTTAGCTTTTTTTATCACTCTAAATACTCTTAATGCGGGCATAGTCATAGCACCTGATTCTTTGCCGGTAAACATCAAACAATTTATTAAAGATTATTTTAATGCAGAAATAGGTCTAGTAGAGCAAGATGGTTATTCTTATGAGATTTATTTAAGCGATGGGAGCGAGATTGAGTTTTCACTTAATGGAGAATTTAAAGAGGCTGAAAATTTTAGATCGTTAAATTATGCGATTTTACCCCTAGCAATACAAAATACCATTAAAAATATCTATCCTAACACAGCAATCATAGAAATAGAAAGAAAAATTTCTTATTATAAAATCAAACTTAATAATCAAATGAAACTTTACATAGATGATAACGGAACGATTTTAAGGCAAAAATTTGATGATTAAAAGCTTATTTGATTTTACTCAAATAAGCTAATTTTGAATTATTTTTCCAAAAAGGTTTTAACTCATCATAACTTATAAAAATTTCAATTACTCCTGTTGAATATGGAGCTATATCATAAGGCTCCCATATCAAAACTAATCCGTTTTTTCTCACTTCGAAAATTTCACTTATTTTAAGCTCTTTAATATCAAATAACTCATTTTCATTATATAAACTTAAAATTTTTTGCTTAATCATATTCTGAAAATCTTCATTTTCTATTTTTAACTCATTTTTCAATCTAAGAAGCTTCATGTCATCAATACTATAAGTTTTTCTTAAAAAATTAGTCATACCATGAGCACCACCTTTATACTCATAAATATTTTTTCCCAAAGAGATAATATGCTCATCTTGATAAAATATATAAGCTTGAGAAAAAAACTCATTATTAGAAATATCTTCTTTATTCCATTTACCAAAACTTTCTTTTGCTTTTTGTTTTAATGAATTTTTATCCAAATTCTCATTAAAATCATCAATAATTTTTTCTAAATTTTTATTTTGACTTGATAGTTTTAATATATCTTCACTAAAATCAAACTCAATGTTCTTATTGTCTTCTACTTGTTTTTGTTCTTTAAGTGATAATTGATAAATACTTGCGTTGGATTTATTAGTTAAAAAGCTAAATTCTTTTTTTATACCATCTATTTTACATAGGGCTTCAAATTTATTTTTGTATATATCTTTTAAAACGCAAGTTCCAAAATCTGCTATATCTATATAATACTCATCATTTTTAGCACTACCCCAAAAACTGTATTGCTTTTGTTTTGTTTGGACAAATCCATAGCTAGTATTGCTTTTGCTAGAGCTATATAGGTAAATATCAAATTCATTTCCTTTTAAAATATTTAGTGTAAATGTATTTTCATTATAAGCATACAAACTCGCGCATAAACTTAAACTCAAAGCAATCTTTTTAAACATTTAATCCCCTTGCACTCTTATAATCAAACTTTTTGGCAATTTAAAATACTCAATCCATTCTTGTTCTTTTTGTCTCATCTGTCCTTGATCTATCTCATGATCATAACCTTGTAAATGAAGCATAGCATGTATAAAAAGCAGTGCCATTTCTTCTTTTTCACTATGTTTATATTCCATAGCCTTTTTACTTACTTCATCTAAATTTATCACTATACTGCCAAGTAAATTTTCACAATTTTGCACTAAAGGAAAAGATAAAACATCTGTAGTTTTATCTACCCCCCTTTGATTAAGATTAATTTCATGCATGGTTTTTTCATCTACCAAAACAAGTTCTATATTTTGATCACTCATTTTTTGGGCAATTTTTTTAAGAAAAGAAATATCCATTTCTTCTTCACAAAAAATCATTATTATCCTTTTGATTTTATAATTTCAAATTATATCAAAATTAAGGAAAAGTATGAAAAAAGCTCTTTGTATTATAAGTGGTGGTATGGATAGTACTTTATGTGCATATTTAGCCAAAAAAGAAGGATATGAAATCATTGCTTTGCATTTTGATTATAATCAACGCACCATGTTTAAAGAAAGAGAATGTTTTAATAAAACTTGTGAAAAACTTAATATAAAAACAAAATATATTTTAGATGTTTCATTTATAGCAAATATCGGTGGTAACTCTTTAACGGATTTAAATTTAGAAATTCCCAAAGAAAAACTACACGAAAAAGAAGTTCCAAATACTTATGTTCCTTTTAGAAATGGCATTTTTTTATCTATTGCAGGAGCTATAGCCGAAAAAGAAAAATGCGAAAGTATTTTCATAGGAGTAGTGCAAGAAGATAGCAGTGGTTATCCTGATTGTAGTGCTAATTTCATACAAAAAGCGAGTGAGTTTATCAATGAAGGCACAACAAAAACTTGTAATGTTACAATTAAAACCCCACTAGTTCATCTAAGTAAAGGACAAATAGTTGATTTAGCCTTAAAAGAAAAGGTAGCCTTAGAGCATACTTGGTCTTGCTATGAAAGAGAAGATAAAGCTTGTGGCAAATGCGATAGTTGTTTATTAAGATTAAAAGGCTTTAAAGAAGCTAATGTGAAAGATTTTATAGAATATATTTAAAAATTTATTTTCATTTTATTTTCGTTTGTATAATTTGCATTTTTAAATATTAAGGAGAAAACATGAAAAAATTACTACTTGGTTCTTTTTTAGCTGCTTCTATTTTAGCAAGCAATGCTTTAAGTAAAGAATTTATTCTAGATAAAGCTCATACAAATGTAGCTTTTAAAATCAAACATTTACAAATTAGTAATGTAAATGGAAATTTTAAAGACTATGATGCGGTGATTGATTTTGATAGTGCTAAATTTGAATTTAACAAACTTCAAGCAAATGTAAAAGTTGCTTCTATAAATACTGAAAATAAAGCAAGAGATGCTCATTTACAACAAGATGATTTTTTCAAAGCAAAAACTCATCCAAACATCACTTTTACCATGAGTAAATATGAAAAAATTTCTAATGAAAAAGGTAAAATGTATGGTTCGTTAAACATTGCTGGTGTAACTAAAGATATCGTTTTAGATACTGAAATTGGTGGGGTTATTAAAACAGATAACGGTAAAGAAAAGGCAGGATTTACTTTACAAGGACAAATTAAAAGAAGTGATTTTAAATTTGCACCTGATACTTCTAGCTTGACACTTAGTGATGAAGTGCAAATCAACATCGAAGCAGAAATTAACGAAAAATAATTTAAAAAGCATTTTACTCTAAAGTAAAATGCTAATTTTATTACTTATTAAAATAATTAATCAAACAAACTAATATTTTTTTCTTGAGTAAGAAAGTATTCTAAAAAGTCTTCTTTATTTTCTTTGATCAGACAATATTTAAAATCAAAAAAATTTTTTAATTCATTTAAATTTACATAGGAAAAATCACAAAATAATGAATTTCTTAATGCGATTTTAAAGCCCTTGGTATATTGAAGTTTTTGCGCTATAAAATCAAAGTCTTTTTCATTTTCTACAAGCAAAACCACTCTAGAACTACCCCCAAAAGCACAAATTTCATTTTTTGAGTTCAAAAAATAGGCTTTAAAAAGTTCTAATTTTTTATCATTAAAACTAAAGGGTAATTTTTGACTTTCTATAAATTCAATAAAACTAGCAAAAATATCTGCATAAAAAAATGCAAACTTTAAATCTTTAAAATACAAATTTTTACAAAGCAAACTCGTTTGAAATAAAGATTTTGAGCCTAAAATTTCATATTTACAAGCTTTTAAGGTATGAAAATTTGATTTTAATTTTAAAATAAATTTTTCATTATCAGAACAAAAGAAAGTTTTTTCTTTAGAATTTTTTAAAAGATCAAAATCTAATAAAATATTTGAGTTTAAGGCTTTAAAATTAAAGGCTTTTGCAAATTTTAATTCTACATGATTACAGTGTAGAAATTCATAAGATTTTTCTTCGCATAAAAATCTAAAAAGCCTAAAAATAGCTTCTTCAAGATCATCAACTTGAAGATAAAACACATCTTTATCTTCAAGATTTAATTTCTCCTCGCTTACTATAACATAAGCTCCAAGTTTTATAGCAAAACTAGCTTGTTCATTATTCTTAGCAAAAAATACACTTGCTTGTTTGACTTTGTTTAAATCTATACTAAAATCATAAACACTAGAAGTTGCTCCATAGTTTAAAACTTGGGCATTAACAAGCTCAATAAAATTAGAAATATTCATTTAGCCTATTATGGCCCCATTTTCTATAAAACTTTGTGGACTAATTAAAACTAATTTTTCACCTTTTTGGGCACTTAAAATCATGCCTTGGCTTTCATGGCCAAAAATTTTAGCTTTTTTTAGATTGGTAATCACACAAACTTGCTTACCTATTAACTCACTAGCTTTATAAAATTTAGCAATACCCGAAAGCACTTGTCTTAGTTCACCATTTTCAAGTTCAAGTTGAAATTTTAAAAGCTTTTCACTGCCTTCTATATTTTGACAATCTTTTACTAGTGCTACTTTAATTTCAATTTTTTTAAAATCATCAATTTTAATTTGAGCTAAGCTTGGCTTCTCTTCTACTTTTTCTTCTTTTTTATTTTCTTGGGTTAATTCAACTTTTGGAAATAAAGCTTCACATGCACTTGATTTTAAATCGCATAATTGATTATTTAAAATTAGTTTTTGATAGTTTTCGTTTGAAATTTCAAAATTTAAAGCATTGGCAATTTTTAAAGCTGTTTTTGGCATAGCAGCTGAAAGTAAAATAGTAACTTTTGTTAAAATATTAGCACATAAAGCCACTAAGGCATTAGCTTTTTGCATTTGATCATTTTTAATTAAATTCCAAGGCTCATACTTACTAATACTTAAATTTGCTAAAGACAAAGCCTTAAGAAGCTCTTCTAAATAGCGATTTGGCTGAATATTTTCCAAAGCATTGATCGCATTATCTAAATACTCTTTACATTCGTTTAATTCTTGATTAAAATATAAATTCACATCTTTACAATCAATAATATTTTGAGAATACTTAGCACTCATACCGATAATTCTGTTTAATAAATTTCCAAGCTCATTGCTTAATTCTGCATTGATTCTAGTGATTAATGCTTTTTGTGAAAAATCCCCATCATTGCCAAAAGGAACTTCTCTGAGTAAAAAATATCTAAAAGCTTCTAAACCAAAAGTATCTGCTACTTCTTTAGGTGCTACTACATTGCCTTTAGATTTGCTCATTTTTTCACCATCTTTAGTCCACCAACCATGTGCTGCTACAAATTTAGGTAAAGGAAGTTCTAAACTCATCAAAAACGCAGGCCAATACACTGCATGAAAACGCAAGATATCCTTACCTACAAAATGAATATGAGCAGGCCATAGATCCATATTTTTATCATCAAGTCCATAGCCCAAAGCACTCACATAATTCATCAAAGCATCAAGCCAAACATACACCACATGTTTTTCATCATTTAGTTCTTTCGGAAGTTTTATACCCCATTCAAAACTTGTTCTTGTAATAGAAAGATCTTTTAAGCCACCTTTTACAAAATGGATTAATTCATTAGCCTTATTTTTAGGTAAAATCGGCTCTTTTTCTTTATACCATTTAAGAATTTGATCTTGATATTTAGAAAGCTTGAAAAAATAACTTTCTTCTTTTAAAAGCTGTGTTTTTTTACCACAATCTGGACAATGACACTCATTTACAAGCTGAGTTTGGGTAAAATAACTCTCACAAGAAACACAATAAAAGCCTTCATAAGTTCCTTTATAAATATCACCTTTATCAAACATTTTTTTAAATGCTTTTTGTACGCTTAACTTGTGATTTTCATCTGTAGTTCTAATGAAATAATCATAAGAAATCTCAAACTCATCCCAAAGTTTTTTGAACTTAGAACTGATTTCATCTGCATATTCTTTAGGGGTAAAATTTCTAGCACTAGCAGCTTGCTCTATCTTTTGGCCATGTTCATCTGTACCTGTTAAAAAGAATGTTTTTTCTCCTTGCAAGCGATAAAATCTAGCCAAAGTATCTGCTATAATCGTAGTGTAAGCATGACCAATATGAGCCACATCATTTACATAATATATCGGAGTAGTAATATAACGCATTTTCAACCTTTAATTAAAAATCAAATCCACCTTCTTTACCTTTAGACATACTCTTATAAACTGCATCAATATACTCTTTTCTTAAAGAGCATTCAAAAACCATAGAGCAAGGTAAACAAGATTTTAAGTTTTTATCATTTTGACAAGCTTGAAGTTCATTTTTTTTAACTTCTAAAGCTAGCTCAAATTCATCTTTAACTTCAGCCATTAAAGCCCTTTGTAAGCTTGTTTTAGTTTTTCAATTTCATATTTTGAACCCAAAAAGCATGGCGTACTTGCATGGATTTTTTCAAATTCTAAATCAAGCAAAGAATCATTTTCTCCATTAGTAGAAAGCCCTCCTGCTTTTTCAAAAATAAAAGCAAAAGGAAATACCTCAAAATATGCTCTTAATTTTCCATTTGGCGCATCACTTGTTGCAGGATATGAAAATAATCCTCCACCTTTGAGTAAAATTTGGTGTAAATCACTCACCATAGCACCAGAATATCTTAAGCGATATCCTTCATCAAATAAAGCTTTTATAAAAGCTCTATGAGTATTTAACCAATTTTTTTGTGTCCCACCACTTGCGTTTAATTTGCCTTTTTCGTTTAATTTTAAATCCTTGACAAAAACAAATTCATCATTTTCATTTAACCTATAAAGCTTAGGAGTATCTATGCATACTATAAGCTCTAAACGTACACCATAAATAGCATAAACTGCTGCTTTTAGATTTTTTGCACTAGCCTTTTGCTCATAAATAGCAAAAATAGAACCTATAGCAAAATTCACATCCACCAAAGATGAGCCATCTAAAGGATCATAAGCAACGACGTATTTTTCATTTTCATTGATTAATAATTGCTCTTGTTTTTCTTCACTAATTAAGCTTTTTATACCTTTGCTTTGCTTTAAAATTCTAGTAATAATCTCATCGCTTTTTACATCAAGTTTTAATTGATTATCTCCGGTGGCATTTTGAGAAGTAGTATAATCAAAATCTTTTAAATATCTAAGTTCTTTTGAAATTTCAATCACTGCTTTTTGTATATCGTTAATTAATTCTTGCATATTTTACCCCTATACTTTTTTTGAATTTTTTAATATAAAATCACAAATACTTTCTAAATCATCCAAATAAAGCCAAGTTAAATTTTTATTTTCGATTTTCTCATAGCTTGCAATAGCCTTAGAATAAGCAAAATAGCTCTCATCTACTTCTTTGCAAAAAACACTAATTCTTGGCATATCTAAGGTTTTTAAGCCCTCTATAAATAAAAAATCAAATTCCCCTAGTTTGGAAATAGCTTCATCTAAAGTACTTGGAGAATGTGTAAATAAAGTTGTCCTCGTAGGGCTTAAAACCATTACATCAGCACCACTTTGAAAAAATTTAAAACTATCTTTTTTTGCTATATCAAAACTTGCTTTATCTTTTGGATCATGTTTTATAATACATACTTTATAATTTTGTTCCATAAAATATTTAGCAACTTGAGTTATTAAAGTTGTTTTACCTGAATTGGAAGGCCCACTAAAAGCCATTGCTAATCTTTTCATAACTTCCTTAAATCAAAGAAAATAAACAAAATTATATCTTTTTAAAAGTTAAAAGCTTATAATTATAAAAAAATTAGGAATAAAAAATGAAAAAAATTTATATGATTATTTTTTTAACACTTATTTTTACTGCATGCTCAAATAAAACCCAAAAACAAAGCGAAATCGATTTAAAAAGCCAAACTCTTATGTATGCACAAAAAATCAATTTTAATTATAAAGATAATAGAGTAGTTGCTTTGTTAAGTTATCTAAATCCTGTATTAGATAAAAAAAGCCAAAAAGAAGTTTTTGTGCTTAGTTTTTTACCAAATATCAATATCAAACAAGAACAAATTTCAATACTCATAGATGGAGAAAAAACTAACTTAAAAGCCTTAGATCAAAATGATGAGTTGTTTAAATATATCATCAAAAGTGATTATGCAAGTTATTACAAAATCACCCTTGATGAGTTGGTACAAAAACCTATTTTACAACTTGATTTGTGTTTTGAGAATCAGTGTTTTGAGTTAAAGTTTCAAAAAATTTCGAAATCGGTGTATTATCGTTCAGAAGATGCAAATACACAATATAATTAGCTAAAACTTTTTTAGCATACACCCTACTTTCTGCATAAGGAACAAGTTCCATAGATAAAAATGGCTCGTACTTTCCCGCTCTAAACATATCTTCTCTTTTGAGCATTCTAGTAGCAAATCCTATACCTCCATTATAAGCATAAGCCACAAATACCGGAGAATTAAGTTTAGATTCTAAATAATCTAAATGATGATTTGCAAAAGTATAGGCTGTTTTTGGATCAAAAAGCATATCTTGGTCAAAATTTGGAATTTGCAATTCTTTATTGCCTATATGATTAGCTAAAAATGGAATAAATTGCATAATACCTAAAGCATAAGAAGTAGAAATGGCTGTTGGTATAAAACGACTTTCTTGTCTAGCTAAAGCTAAAATCATAGCCTTTCTTTGTATAGAATAATCTTTTAAATACTCAAAATAAGGCATAATGAAATAATGTTTTTTAAAACCCTCAGCTCTTTCTTTAATATAAGCATAAATAGCGATATTTTCTTTAGTATAAAAATCTTTTGCAAGTTTTTCTAGCTCATTAGGAGTGCCTTTTGCAATTTCTTTTGCAAGTTTTTGCCAAGCAAAAGGATCTTTCATATCAAAATCATTTTTTTGTTTTTTTGGCTTTAATTTTTCTATTTTAGGCAAAGGCAAGCCTTTTAACTCTCTTGCATAAAGACTATAAATATTTAAAGAATCACTTTGAGCAAGCTCATCAAGATACTTTTTATCTTGAGTGATTAAATAAATCCAAAAATTTGCATTATCTGCTAAAGGCTTGCTTTTAAAAGTATCTTTTGCTACTTGGAAAAATTCCAGTGCTTTTTTATCGTCATTTTCTAAAATAGCATTCACTCCCAGATAAAAAGCATTATCTTGAAAAGTTAAATTTGCATCCACATTGACCAAAGATTTTCTTATCAATGGACTTTTTTTCTTAATGATAATTTCTTTTACAAAATTTGTAAATTCTTTTTCTTTTGCTAATTCATCAGCAAAATCTTTTTCTAAGAAAAAATCCTTTTTATCTTTTAAAAAGCCATAAATTTTATAAAAATTTGCACTATCATAATTTAAAATTGCATAACTTAGAGGATCTTTAGTATTAAAAGCTTCTAAAAGCTTTACTAAATTTGGATTATCTTGTGGGATAATTTTTTTCATCTCATTACGCGTTGAAGCATTAAGATCTTGTATAAAAGTTAAACTGTTTAATCTTATAAGCTGACAAGTAGCATTAGCATCTAAGATATTTTGCGTGTTAAATTTATAACAAGCTTCATATTCTTTATTATATCCCAAAGGTGGAATAATCGTTTCAATAGCATTTTTAATACGCCCTGCATAACGATAAATATGTTCTTTTAAACCCTCAACTTCTTCTTTTTTAAATTCATTTTTTTCTAATAAACGATATAAATAATAATCCTTAGCCAAAGAATTTGGTTTTTGCTCTAATTCTTTATAAGAATACATAGCACTATTTGCAAAAACTACTCCGGCTAAAAGCAATACTACACTTTTTTTCAACACTTATAAACTTCCTAAAATTAAATTTGATAAAAATATTTGAATAAATTTTAATCCTAAAATAATAATCAAAGGTGCTAAATCAATACTTCCTATAGTAGTAGGGATAAATCTTCTTACAAAAGCATAAGCAGGATTAGTTAAACGATATAAAATTTGCACTATAGGATTATACGGATCAGGCCTTACCCAAGAAATCAATGCAGCAATGATTACAATCCATACATAAATTTCAATCACTAAAGAAAAAATTTGCACCAAAGATACAATCAAACTTGTTCCAACTCCCATTTTACTCCTTTATAATTTCTTCAACAAAAGGCTTAATTAAAGTATAAATTTCACTCATTTCAGGTCCGTGAGTAACCCCTGTTAATACTAAACGCAAAGGCATAAAGAAATTTTTACCTTTTAAATTTGTTTTTTCCATCAAAATCTTTTTAAACTCATCGTATTCTTGAGGTAAATCCAAATCTTTTAAAATCTCTTTAATCAACTTACATTCATTTTCAAATTCATTATAATTTTTAACTGCAAAAATGGCCTGTATTTTTTCTCTTATCTCATTTAGCGTGCTAGCTTCTTGAGTATAAAATTTTGCAAGCTCCGCTACATCTTTACCTAAATTCAACAAAGAATTTAATTTATCATTATCAAGCATTTTTATATGCTCACGGTTAATTTGCATTAAACGCTTAGTGTCAAATCTTGCGGGAGATTTTGAAACTTTTTTCAAATCAAACCATTCTATGGCTTCTTCTAAGGTAAAAATCTCTTTTGGAGTTTTATTGCCTAAAAGGATTAAATAATTTGCAATAGCACTTGCTAAATATCCATTATCAAGCATCCATTTTACACTAGAATGAGCCTCTCTTTTGCTCATTTTAACACCTTCTTCATTTAAAATGATAGGTAAATGTGCATAAGTCATACTTTTATCATAACCCAAACTAGCTCTAATATGTTCTTGCTTAGGAGTATTTGAAACATGATCTTCTCCCCTTATAATACAAGTAACACCTTCTAGCATATCATCAACCGCACAAGCAAAATTATAAGTTGGGGTTTTATCTGCTCTCATAATCACAAAACTATCAATATCTTCAGGATTAAAACTAATCTCGCCTTTAATATAATCAGTAAATTGCATTTGTGATTGAGGTTTTTTAAGACGGATTACAAAAGGTTTCTCACAATTTAACACATCAATATCTGCTAATTTTTCACAAGTGCCATCATATCTATATGCTTGATTTTTACTTTTAGCTAATTCTTTTTTATGCGCTAACTCATCCTCAGTACAAAAACAAGCAAAAGCTTTTTTTTCACTTACTAGCTTTAAAGCCATTTGACGATGAAATTTCAAATTCTCACTTTGTACATAATAATGCTGCCAAGTTATACCAAATTCTTTTAAAATAGCTTTTATTTCTTCTTCTTTTCCAGTAATATTTCTAGCATTATCCGTATCTTCAATACGCAAAATAAAATCTGTATTTTCTTGTCTTGCTTTAATATAATTAAACAAAGCTGCTCTTAAATTTCCAATATGCATATCTCCAGTAGGCGATGGTGCAAACCTATACATTATTTATCCTTTTAAAACTTTTTTATCATTATACAATTAAATACTTGCTATTTATTTTAAAAAAACAAAGTTCACATAAAATTCACTCAATATTTATATGATTTCACAAATAATTCAATTTAAAGGATAAAAAATGAAATTAAAAATAGCTTTAGCGGCATTAACTCTAGCAAGTTGTGTTTTTGCAAGAGATATGGTTGTAGGTGTAAATGCTTTACCGGCAAATTCTAAAAATTTTATACAAAAACATTTTACAGGCTCAAACATTGCTTTAGTTAAACAAGATATTGATAGTTTTGATGTTTATTTAGATAATGGAACTGAACTTGAGTTTTTTATCAATGGAGATTGGAAAGAAATTGATGCAAAATACAGACCAATTGATACTTCTTTTTTAAGTCCAAATGTTTTAGCAACGATTAAGAAAATGCACCCAAATGCAAGTATAATTAAAGTTGAAAAAGAAATTCAAGGTTATAAATTTAAACTAAATAATATGATGGAAATTTATACTGATGTAAATGGAAATTTCTTAGGACAAAAATTTGATGATTAAAAATTAAGCTAAGCTTTTTGCTTAGCTTTTATAAGAATTTAGAGCAAGCTCTTGTATATTATAATTAGCAATTCTCTCATAAGCAAAGCCTTTTTTCTCTAAAAAATCAAGTAAAATTTTCTCCATTTTTTCTAAAGCATTCAAGACTTCTTTTGAAAGTTCAAAACTCAATGGTTCTATGCGTTTTGGCACACAGGCTAAAATTTGAGTTTTAGGTAAATCTCCCATAAGCTCCATATATTGTAAAGTTTGAAGCATTTCAACCTCATGTGCGCTACCACTCCAATTAACTTTTTTTGGCATTGCATCATAAGGAAAGAAAAAAATATCTCCGATCTTAGCATCATCTGCTGCAATACAATCAATCACAACCATTTCATCATATTCAGCTATAATATAGCTAAGTTGCAAAGCCAAAGTTCCACCATCTACAAAGCTCACTGAGTCTTTTTCGTGATAAAACTTATAATTTTTTTCTAAAAGTTTGCAAAGATGAACGCCTAAGCCCTCATCTGCAAACATAATATTACCAATGCCTAAGATTAGAAGTTTCAATGATTTTCTCTTACAAATTTATAACCACTAAAGATAGCATCTAAAGCACCATCTTTGCCTTTAACTGAGTTAAACACAGCCATATAAATATGCACTGGAACAAAAATCAACACAACCCACATTAAAATTCTATGGTAGGTTCTAACATCAGCTAATCCACCTAACATTACCTCAATAGGTCTTAAGATATTGTATAAAAATCCACCCAAGCCTTCATGATACACATGCATATAAAGGATTAATCCCGTTAAAATAAGCCCAAACATAACAAGATAAAAGAAAAAATAAGTTGCAAATTGCAAAGGATTGTACACACCTTGTAAATGCGGGTGCTTTCCTAAGAAAATGTAAAATTTAATCTGATCTATCCATAATTTTACATTAAAAATATCTTTGATACTTCTTCTTTCATTTGCACTTTTTGGATCAAAAAAGAACAAATATGTTTTAAAAAGCACACAAGCTATCATGATGAAACCAAAAATTTGGTGCACCATGCGGTATTTTGCCTGCATAAATAAAGTCGGTTCAGATGAAATAGAAGGAGCTTGGAAAACATAAGAAATATAATATCCAGTTCCCACTAAAATCACGATTGCAACCGCTCTTAACCAATGTGTAAAACGAAGGCCGATACTAAATTCATACTCGGCCTTTCTGTTTGATTTTAAGGAATGTTTAGAATCCATACTAAAGTCCTTTCCTTATAAATTTACATTTACTTTATACTCGCTAAGATTATTGCCTTTAGTATCCATTACATGCACAGCACATGCTATACAAGGATCATAAGAGTGAATAGCTCTTATTACCTCCAAAGGCTGTTTAACATCAGCTAGTTTCATACCGATAAGACATTGCTCATAGCTACCACCTACTCCATTTGCATCTTTTGGACTTGCATTCCAAGTAGAAGGTACTACTGCTTGCCAATTTTCAATTACACCATTTTTAATTCTACACCAATGGCTCAACGCACCACGAGGCGCACTTCCCATAAATCTACCTTTGTATTCTTTGTTTTTATCAATTACATAAGTAGCACAAGTACTTTCATCTGTTTTTAAATTTTCAACCAAAGAATTAAATGCTTTTAAACCATGATCAGCAATGATTTTAGCTTCAATTGCTCTAGCACCGGTTCTTCCTAAAGTACTCATAAGTGCTTTAACTGGTAAATTCGTAGCTTTCAAGAATGAATCAACCGCTTCTACTACGATTTTATTACCCTTAGCATAATTAACTAAAATATTTGCTAATGGTCCAACTTGCATAGGTAAATTTTCATATCTTGGAGCTTTAATCCAGCTGTATTTACCTTTGGTATCAAATACCTTACTATGAACCATATTGCCTTTATCATCAATACTTTCACCATCAACTAAGCCTGTATAGTTTGGATTGGTTTTACCATCATAAGGATGTAAAGCTTCATTGTCTGCATACCAAGCTCTTGTAGCCTCTTCGGTGATTTTAGCTTCATCTACTTCTTCAACCTTACTCAAATCACCATTTCTAATAATACCACCTTCAAACAACCACTCATCACTTGAAACTTGGAATTCTCTCTCGGTGTAGAAGTTATTTACCCCTACATCATTTAATACGCTTGCTTCTTTAGAATAAGCTTTTGCTGCCATGATTAAATCCGGATAATAAGCACGATTAATAAAATCAGCTACTTCTTGGAATTTAGTCATATATTCAGCCATTCTTGATGGGTTTAAAAGATCCATAACACAAGTTACACCACCTACTGTTAAACTTTGTGGATGAGGATTTTTAGCACCAAAAATTGCCATAGCTTGAGCTATTGTTCTTTGAATTCTTAAACATTCTAAATAATGTGAAAGTGCAATAAGGTTTTGCTCAGGAGTAAAGCGATAAGTTGCGTGTCCATAATAAGCATTTGCAAATGGTCCAAGATTTCCTTTATCTACAAAGGTTTTTAGTCTTTGTTGTACTTCTAAAAGTTTATCTGCACCTGTTGCATAAGGCATATCGGTATATTTAAATGCTTCATCACTTGCTTTTTTTACATCAGCACTTAAAGCACTTACAACATCAACAAAATCAAGCCCATGAAGTTGATAAAAATGCACAGGATGATCATGCATATATAAAGCTGCATTCATTAAAGTTCTAGTTAAAACTGCGTTTAATGGTGGAGTAATACCTAAAGCATTTTCCACTGCAATAATCCCTGCTCTATAGTGTGAAAAAGTACAAACACCACAAATTCTTTGAGTTAAAAAGCCCGCATCTCTTGGATCACGACCTTTTACAATAGTTTCTAAACCTCTCCATAGAGTTGATCCTGAATATGCTTCTTTAATAACATTATTTTCATCAACTACCACTTCAACTCTTAAGTGTCCTTCTATTCTAGTAAGTGGATCTATAATAATTCTTTTTGACATTCTTAATCCTTATTCTTTTCTAATGAAGCAATCACAGCATGCGCAGCAACAGCAACACCTGTTACACAAAGCACACCTATACCTATTTTATCTGAAATACTATCCGCACCCAAGCCATAAACAGTATCAAATAACCTTCCTGCCATCACTTCTTCAAAAGGTCCCATAGTATCCCAAAAATCCGGTTCAGAACAACCTATACAACCATGTCCAGCTTGTACCGGCCATGAAGTATGTTGATTAAATCTTTCTTTTGAACAGTTATTAAAAGTATAAGGTCCTTTACAACCTACTTTATAAAGACAATATCCTTTTTTCGCTCCCTCATCACCAAATTGTTGCACAAACTCACCCGCATCAAAGCGTCCTCTTCTTTCGCAAAGATCATGAATTCTTAAAGCATAAGCCCATTTTGGTCTATTGTAAGCATCAAGTGCTGGTAATGTCTGATACAATATATAATGAATCACATTACCTATAATGTTTTTCTCACTTGGAGGACAGCCTGGAACATTAATAACTGTTTTATTTGTAACTTTGCTTAAGCTTACAGCATTACTTGGATTAGGTCTAGCAGCTTGAATACCACCAAAAGCTGAACAGGTACCTATAGCAAAAATAGCCAAAGCATTATCACAAGCTTGTTGTGCTATTTGTTTTCCTGTTTTACCGTGTGGTCCTATGGTTAAAAAGTTTTCTGTAGCACCTGTTGGTATACCACCTTCTACCATTAAAATATATCTACCTTTATATTTTTCCATAGCAGCTTCAAGATTATGCTCAGCTTGCCAACCTGCTGCACCCATTATAGTTTCATGATATTCTAAAGAAATATGATCAAAAATTAAACTATCAATAGTAGGAGCATCACTTCTTAATAAACTCTCAGAACATCCTGTACATTCAGCCATATGAAGCCAAATCACTGGAAGTCTATCACTAAGCTCAGCAGCTCTTGCAACTACTGGAGCAAAGCTAGCAGGTAGTGCTAAAAATGCAGTCATTGCACTAGCCCATTTCATAAAATCTCTTCTTGAAAAACCTGATTGCTCTAAGGCTTTAGAGATAGAAATCTCATTTTTCAAAAGAGGAAGTTTTTCTAATGCGTCTAAACGGCGATTAAAAATATCTAAATCACTCATTTGTTGTTCCTTAAATAATAGAAATATCATTAAAGATTTTAAAACATTTATTGTTAAGAATAGATAAAAAATAATAATTTTTTAAACAAATATACGAAGCATTTACAATTTAATGCTAATTAGGAGATTTTTACTCTAAAATAAGCAAGTATTGCACTTGCTTATTGTTTAACAATGATAATCTCATCATCTTTAGAATCTATAATAATCTCATCGTTTTCATTTAATTCATCCGATAATATCATATCACTTAATTTATCTTCTACCATGTCATATAAAGCTCTTTTTAATGGTCTTGCACCAAAATCAACATCAAAACCAACCTTTGCTATTAACCTAGCAGCATTATCGCTCAAGCTTGCTTTAATACCTCTATTTTCAAGACTTTTTTGCAAGGTATTAAAAAGCAATTTAACTATTTTTTCAGCTTCACTTTCTCCCAAAGGATTAAAAGTAATAATATCATCCAAACGATTTAAAAACTCAGGTCTAAAAAAGCTTCTAAGAGCTTCTTTAATAGCTTTTTCTCTTTCTTCACCCTTTAGCTCCATGATAAAATTTGCACCTATATTAGAAGTTAAGATAATGATAGTATTAGTAAAATCAACCGTTACACCTTTACTATCTGTAGCTCTACCATCATCTAAAATTCCCAAAAGTATATTAAATACATCCTTATGAGCTTTTTCTACTTCATCAAACAAAATCACACTATAAGGCTTTCTTCTAACAGCTTCGGTTAGCTCCCCGCCTTCTTCATGCCCTATATATCCTGGAGGTGCACCTAAAAGTCTTGATACGCTATGTTTTTCCATAAATTCACTCATATCAAAACGCACCATAGCTTTTTCATCATCAAATAAAAATTTAGCCAAAGCCTTAGCACTTTCTGTTTTACCTACTCCAGTTGGCCCTAAAAACAAAAAGCTTCCTATAGGCTTAGTTGTTTGATTTAGCCCTGCTTTATTACGCTTAATAGCTTTAGCCAAGGCACTTAAAGCCTCATCTTGCCCTATGACGCTTTCTTGTAAATACTCTTGAATGTGTAAATATTTTTGCTTTTCAGAAGTAAGCATTTTTTGCACGCTAATGCCTGTCCATTTACTTAAAATACCAGCTACTAAATCCTCATCTACTTGATTTTTAAGCAAAACTCCTTCTTGGGTCATTTGTTTCCATTTTTCTTCTAAATTTAATACCTCTTTTTCACACTCTAAAATTTTGCCATATTCTATTTCAGCAGCCTTTTGAAAATCTCCTTTGTTTTTAGCTAAAACAGCTTCATTTTTTAAAGTATCGATTTCTTTTTTCTTTGCACTTATGCCATTAAATACTGCTTTTTCATTTTCAAATTTAGCATTAAGTTTGATTTGCTCTTCTTTTAAATTTGCTAATTCTTTTTTAATCTCTTCCAATCTTTTTTCATTAGCTTCATTTTCTTCCATTTTTAAAGCTTCATTTTCTACTTCCAAACTTTCAATTTGCTTTCTAACCTTTCTTAGTGAATTTGGCTCACTTTCTATTTGCATTTTTAATTCCGCTGCGGCCTCATCAATTAAATCAATCGCCTTATCAGGTAAAAATCTATTAGCTATATAACGCTTAGATAGCTTTGCAGCTGCTACTAAGGCACTATCATTAATAGTTACATTATGATGAATTTCTAATTTTTCTTTTATACCTCTTAGCATAGCCAAAGCTTCATTTACGCTAGGTTCAGCTACATTTACGGGTTGAAATCTTCTTTGTAAAGCAGCGTCTTTTTCAAAATATTTTCTATATTCTTTTAAGGTTGTAGCGCCTATAGTATGAAGCTCACCTCTTGCTAAAGCAGGTTTTAAAATATTTGCTGCATCCATACTTCCTTCATTTGCACCCGCACCTACAATGGTGTGAATTTCATCTATAAATAAAATTATATTTTTATGTTTTATTACTTCATTTACAACAGCTTTTAATCTATCTTCAAATTCACCTCTGTATTTTGCTCCTGCTATTAAAGCACTCATATCCAAGGCTATGACTTTTTTATTTTGCAATGAAGTAGGAACATCTTTTTTAACTATCCTTTGTGCTAAGGCTTCTACTACAGCAGTTTTTCCTACTCCTGGTTCACCTAATAAAATAGGATTATTTTTAGTTTTTCTGATTAAAATTTGCATTAATCTTTGAATTTCTTCTTCTCTGCCTATGACAGGATCAAGTTCATTGTTTTTAGCTTTCATAGTCAAATCAATACCAAATTTAGACAAAGAATCAAGCGTTTCATCGCTTGTTTTAGTTTCTATTTTAGCTCCTGCTCTAATGAATTCTAATTCTTTTTTAAACTCATTTAAATCTACAAATTTAGATAAAAGTTCTTTAATAACCCCGCTCGTACTTTCTGAAACAAGCCACATATCCACAGCCAAATAGCTATCTTTGTTTTCTAAAGCCAAGCCTTTTGCTTTTTCTAAAGAATTAATAAATTCATTTGAAAATTTAATATTATCTTTATTTACATTTGAGCTAGTAGGAAAAGATGAAATTTTACTTTTTACTTCTAACTCAAATGCCTCTTTAGAAACATTTAATTTATTAAAAACTTGATTTAGTAAACTTGAACTATCAACACTTAAAGCCCATAATAAATGCAAAGGTTTTATTTCACTATTCTTAGAATGAATGGCCAAAGAAATCGCACTTTCTATATTTGAAAGCATAGAATCTGTTAAAAAATCTTGTATATTTGCCATTTTTACTCCTTTTTACTTTTATATGAAGTGTATTATATAACTTTAGTCTATTATTGTCAAGTTTATTTAGTTATATTTATAAATAATTTTTTATATATACACACTAATATAATAAAAATATTTACTTTATTTACGATTTTTTAAGCAAAAATAACTAAAATTAGATAATTATTTTATGAATTCATATTTATTTTGGAGTTTTTCCTTTGAAGACAAAAAGAAATCTTATTATCGCAGCTAGCATTTGTAGTTTAGTAACTGCTTCTTTTATTTTTACGAATTTACAAGCTAAAAACCCCACTCCTAGTGAAACAGAAAAGAAAATAGAAGCTTTATCTAAACTCACAAGAACCATGTCTATCATAGAACAATACTATGTTGATGATGTTAATTATACAGATTTAGTTGATAAATCCATAGCAGGTTTACTAACAAATTTAGATGCTCATTCTTCTTTCTTAGATGAAAAAGGCTATAAAGAACTTAAAGAACAAACTAATGGAGAATTTGGAGGACTTGGCTTTACTATTACGCAAAAAGATGGAGCAATTAGCGTTGTAGCCCCTATAGAAGGAAGCCCAGCAGATAAAGCAGGCATTAAAACTGATGATATTATTTTAAGAATTAATAACGAATCAACCTTAGGTATGACTTTAAATGAAGCTGTTTCTAAAATGCGTGGAGAACCTAAGACAAAGGTTACTCTAACTATCTATAGAAAAGGCGATGCAAAACCATTTGATGTTAATTTAAAAAGAGATATTATAAAAGTAGATAGTGTTTATACAAAACTAATTGAAAATGAAAACTTGCTTTATTTAAGAGTAACTAATTTTGATAAAAATGTCGTAGATGAAGCTAGTAAAGCAATCAAAAAATATTCTAATGTAAAAGGAATTATACTAGATCTTAGAACCAACCCAGGTGGTATTTTAAATCAAGCTGTAGGTTTGGTAAATCTTTTTGTAGATAAAGGAGTCATTGTCTCACAAAAAGGAAAAATAGAAAGTGAGAATGTAGAATTTAAAGCAAATCCTAGTAAAAAAATCACTAACGCACCTTTAGTAGTGCTTGTAAATGGTGGTAGCGCTAGTGCAAGTGAGATTGTAAGTGGGGCTTTACAAGATTTTAAACGTGCTATTATAGTGGGTGAAAAAACCTTTGGAAAAGGTAGTGTGCAACTTATATTACCTATGGATGAAAAAGGTAAAGAAGGCTTAAGACTTACTATAGCAAAATATTATTTACCAAGTGGTAGAACCATACAAGCTGTCGGGGTTAGTCCTGATATAGAAGTATTCCCAGGAAAAGTAAGTAAAGAAGAAAATCATGGCTTTGAAATCAAAGAAAGCGATCTAAAAAAACACCTACAAGCTGAACTTGATAAAATCGGACATCAAGAAAAGAAAAAAGATAACAAAGAAGATAAAAATATCATCACCAAAGAACAAATTGATAATGATATACAATTAAAAACTGCAATAGATGCAATCAAAATTTTAAACATCACAAAAGGAGAGTAAAATGGCAACAAAACTAGATCTTTTATACGAGGGAAAAGGTAAAAAAATGTTTAAAACTGATGATGAGAATTTACTCATCACGGAATTTAAAGATGATTTAACTGCTTTTAATGCAGAAAAAAGAGGTAATGAAGCGGGAAAAGGTGCGTTAAATTGTAAAATTAGTACTGAAATTTTTCATCTTTTAGAAAAAGAAGGTATTAAAACACATTTAGTAGAAACTATCAGCGATAAAGAACAAATTGTAAAAAAATGCAATATTATACCTATTGAAGTTATTACTAGAAATGTAGCCACAGGATCTTTAACAAAAAGATTGGGCATTAAAGAGGGTACGATTTTACCTTTTGCTGTAGTTGAGTTTTGTTATAAAAATGATGATTTAGGCGATCCTATTATCAATGATGAGCATTGTTTGATTTTAAATTTAGTAAAAAGTGAAAAAGATTTAGAATTAATAAAAAACATTGCAAGACAAATCAATTCTATCTTGGTTAAATTCTTTGAATCTAAAGGTTTAAGATTGATTGATTTTAAATTAGAATTTGGTATTGATGGTGAAGGAAATATGATACTAGCTGATGAAATTAGCCCTGATAGTTGTAGATTTTGGGATAGCAAAACTAATGAAAAATTAGACAAAGACCGCTTCAGACAAGATCTAGGTAAT
Source organism: Campylobacter sp. FU_520 (assembly GCF_025772385.1). NCBI lineage: Bacteria > Pseudomonadati > Campylobacterota > Epsilonproteobacteria > Campylobacterales > Campylobacteraceae > Campylobacter > Campylobacter sp. FU_520. Next base: position 43,189 of record NZ_JAKMRZ010000001.1, read on the forward strand.
GTAAAAATGGCCTATGAAGAAGTATTAAAAAGAATTTTAAGTTAGGAAAAATAATGAAGGTAACTGTAAATATCACACTAAAAAACGGGGTTTTAGATCCTCAAGGCAAAGCCATAGAAAAGGCTTTGCATTCTTTAGATTTTAATAACATAGCAAATGTTAAAACCTCAAAACAAATTAGTTTTGATATAGCTTGTGATGATAAAGAAGAAGCTTTAAAACAAGTTGATTTAATGTGCAAAGAATTACTTGCAAATACTGTGATAGAAGATTATGAGATAATATTATGAAAGTAGCTATTATTCGTTTTCCTGGAACTAATTGCGAGTTTGATACAGCTTATGCTTTTGAAAAACTAGGCGTAAAAACTGAAATCATTTGGCATGAAAGACAAGATTTTAGCGCAGATTTAATCGTTTTACCAGGTGGATTTTCTTATGGAGATTATTTAAGATGTGCAGCTATTGCAAAACTTGCTCCTGCTATGAAAACACTTAAAGAACATGTGCAAAAAGGTGGCTATGTACTAGGTATTTGCAATGGCTTTCAAATTTTATTAGAGCTTGGTCTTTTAAAGGGAGCTATGAAACATAATAATAACTTAAGTTTTATTTCTAAAATGCAAGCATTGCAAGTAGTATCAAACAATAATGCTTTTTTGAAAAATTTCCAAAAAAATGACATTATAGAATTACCTATTGCTCATGGAGAAGGAAATTATTTTAATAGCGAAGATGGTATTAAAATGTTAGAAGATAAAGATATGATTTTATTAAGATATATCAATAATCCAAATGGATCTTTAAACGATATAGCTGGAATTTGTAATGAGAATAAAAAAGTCTTTGGACTTATGCCACACCCTGAAAGAATGTGTGATGATATACTTGGCTCAAAAGTAGGACTTAAAATGTTTGAAGGATTTTTAAATTGCTAAAAACCTTCAAAGTTTTTTGTATTTTTTTACTAGCACTTAATTTATATGCTCAAGAAAACAGTGTTTTTGAAGATTATAACACCTTAGAAAAAAATTACAATCAATTAGATGATCAAGCTAAACAAATTTATCAAACCATCGCTCCAAGTGATGAGAGTAATTATGAAAGTAAAGTCAATGATGAAAATTTTATTCCTCAAGGTTCTTTGGTATTAAATGCAAAAGAATACACTGATGAAGCTTATATAGATGAAGCTTTTGCTATAGATCTTGAGGTTATCACCACAACTAATGTAAGTTTTGATTTAAATGTGAGCTTTGAAAAAAATGACGATATGCTTTGGATCAATCCTAATCCTATTTGGGAGCAAAAAGCTAATTCATATCACACAAAATTATGGTTTGAAGCAAAAAGTTTAAATGCCAATTTAAATAAAATCATCGTTTCTTTAAGCAGAAATGATCATATTTTTCAAAGCTCATCACTAATTATAAAACCTATTAGACTTAAAAAAATCGACGCCCCTTCTAACAAATACTCACACATAGTTGCAAGTAATTTAGAAGTAAAACAAGTAAAAGCAAGCCATTTTGATAATGACAATATGATTTTATTTATAAAACTTGTAGGAGAAAACACAAACCTAGCAAGTTTTAATATAAAAGATATTCAAAAACAAGGTGTAGAGGCTATTAAAGGCGATTTTGAAAAACAAAGTGGATTTTATTATGCTATTTTAGATAAAAGCAAAACGCGTTTTGATTTTTCTTATTTTAATTTAAATTCTAAAGAACTAAAAGATTTTTCCTTAAAAATAGAACTTAAAGAAGATAGTATAAGCACACAAAGTGATTTAAATCCAAAAACTAATGATTTTAATTTTTACAAACAAGTGTTTTTGTGGAGCTTGTGTGGTATTTTTGCTTTATGGTTTGTATTTAAGAAAAGCTATGTAGCTTTAGGCTTAGCAATTTTGGCTCTAATAGCAAGTTTTTTAGCCCAAAATAACATATATAAAGCTATATTAAAAGCCGAAAGTAAAGTACAAATTTTACCAACTCTAAACTCAACTCATTTTTATTCTGGAAAATATAAACAAGAAGTAGAAGTGCTAGATTCAAGAGATGAATATAAAAAAATTTTATTTAATAATGGAAAAATAGGCTGGGTAAAAAGTGAAGATTTATCAAAGATTTAAAGCTTTAATATTTTGGATTGAATTTATTTTATCTATTATATTTTTATGTATTGCTTTTTTATTATTACAATCACAAGAAAAAATTTGGAAAATCAGAAAAGCATGGTCAAAACTACAAAAATATGTAATAAATTATAAAATCCAAACTCAAGGTTCTATACACCCTCAAGCTAATTTACTTTTAATCAATCACCAAAGCTTGTTAGATATAGTTGTTTTGGAAGATTTATACCCAAAAAATATATCTTGGATAGCAAAAAAAGAACTTGGCGAACTCCCCGTTTTTAAAACTTTGATTAAAAAACCTAAAATTATTTGTATAGATAGAAGCCCAAAGGGTCTAGTAAAACTTTTAAAAGAAGCTAAAGAAAGACTAAAAGAAGATAGAATTTTGGCTATTTTTCCAGAAGGTACAAGATCTAAAACACAAAAACTTTTAAAATTTAAAGTTGGAGCTAAAATTTTAAGTGAAAAACTTAATCTAAAAGTCCAACCTGTGGTAATTGTTGATTCAGCTAAAATTTTAGACACACAAAACTTTAGTGCAAAGAGTGGTGTTTTAAAAGTAGTATTTCTTGATCTTGTTGATACAAGTAAAGATGATTGGCTTGATCAAACTAGAGAAAAAATGCAAACAATCTTAGATAACGAAAGGTCAAAAGCTTGATTAGTACGGTTTTGGCTGTAGGTTTTGGTGGCTTTTTAGGGGCTATATCTAGAATGCTTACTAGTAGCTTTTTTAATAAAATCATTCCACATGATTTTCCCTATGGTACTTTACTTGTTAATATCATAGGATCTTTTTTAATGGGCTTGTTTTTTTCTTATGCAAACTCTAAAGGCGTGCATATTTTTACTAAAAGTTTAATTAGCACGGGTTTTTTAAGTGCTTTTACGACTTTTTCAACTTTTTCTTATGAAAATTTGCTATTTTTGCAAAGTGGTGATTATTTTCACTTTTTTCTAAATATTATTTTAAATATTATCCTTTGTCTTTTGGCAGTATGGATTGGTTTTTTAATTTTTAAATAAAGGAGATATAAATGCAATTTCAAACTGAAGTTAATCAACTTTTACAACTTATGATTCATTCTTTGTATTCAAACAAAGAAATTTTTTTAAGAGAGCTTATTTCTAATGCAAGCGACGCACTTGACAAACTTAGTTATTTAAGCGTGAGTGATGATGCTTATAAAAATTTAAAATTTGAACCAAAAATTCAAATCAACTTCAATCAAGAAGCAAAAACCCTAACCATAAGCGATAATGGTATAGGTATGAATAAAGAAGATTTGATCAATCATCTTGGAACCATTGCCAAAAGTGGTACAAAAAGCTTTTTAGAAAACTTAAGTGGTGATGCCAAAAAAGACTCTCAACTTATAGGACAATTTGGTGTAGGCTTTTACTCTGCTTTTATGGTGGCTTCTAAAATAGAAGTTTTAAGCAAAAAGGCATTAGATGATAAAGCTTATCTTTGGACTTCTGATGCAAGTGGTTATGAAATAGAATATGCAAATAAAGATGAGCAAGGCACTTGCATAACCTTACATTTAAAAGATGAAGAATTTTTAAACTCATACCGCATTGAAAGTATAGTAGAAAAATACTCAAATCACATACAATTTCCTATTTTTATGGAAAAAGAAGAGTATTTACCACTAGAAGAAGGCGAAAAAGAACCTAAAAAAGAATTAAAAAACACTCAAATTAACACAGCAAGTGCTTTATGGAGACAAAATAAAGCAAGTTTAAAAGCTGAAGATTATGAAAGATTTTATGAACAAAACTTTCATGATTCAAACAAACCTATGCTTTATATCCACACAAAAGCTGAAGGTTCTATAGAGTATAATTCTTTATTCTTTATACCTGCACAAGCTCCATTTGATTTATATAGAGTAGATTATAAAAGTGGTTTAAAACTTTATGTAAAAAGAGTTTTTATCAGCGATGATGATAAAGAATTATTACCAACTTATTTAAGATTTGTACGCGGGATTATTGATGTAGAAGATTTACCGCTTAATGTTAGTCGTGAGATCTTGCAAGAAAATAAAATCTTAAAAAGCGTTCAAGAAGCAAGTGTTAAAAAAATCCTAGCAGAACTTAAAAAATTCAAAGAAAAAGATAAAGAAAATTATCTTAAATTTCATGAGAATTTTGGAAAAGTTTTAAAAGAAGGTTTATATGGTTTTGGCGAAAATAAAGACGCTATAGCTAAGCTTTTATACTTTAAAAACTCAAACAAAGAAGAATTAATTGATCTTGAAGAGTATAAACAAAACTTAGCTGAAGGACAAAATGAAATTTTTTATATCAGCGGAAAAAATGAAAAACTTTTAAGAAATTCTCCATTACTTGAAAGCTATAAACAAAAAAATATCAATGTTTTATTACTTGATGAGGAAATTGATACCATAGTTATGCCTATGATGAATGAATTTGAAGGTTTAAAATTTAGCGCTATCAATCATCTAGCTAGTGAAGAAACTAGCGAAGAACAAAAGGCTGAATTTGCAAGCTTACTCATCAAAATAAAAGAAGTTTTAAAAGATGAAGTTGAAGTGGTAAAACTTAGCCAAAGACTTTCAAATAGTCCAAGCTGTATTGTTTATGATCAAAATAAACCTGATTTTGCTATGCAACAAATTCTTAAACAAATGGGACAAGAACAACAAGTTAAACCTATACTTGAAATCAATCCTAATCATGAAATTTTAAAAGCCTTAAAAGAAAATGATACCTTAGCTAATGAAATGGCACATATTCTTTTAAATATGGCTAAACTTAGTGAAGGTATGGGTATAGATAACCCTAGCGAATTTAACAATGCCTTAAGCAAAATCGTTTCTAAGGCTTTAGAAAAATGAAAAATATAACTATTTCTAAAGATATTTTACACGAATTTTGCATTATAGATGTAAGAACCCCAAGCGAATGGAAAAGCGGGGTTATAAAAGAAGCTATACTCATCGCACTTTGCGATGATAATGGCTTTATGAATGAAAATTTCATCCAAGAGTTTAAAGAAAAAGTAGATTATCAAAATAAAAACATAGCCTTTGTATGCGCTACAGGCTCAAGAAGCAAACACACTGCTATGATGATAGAAGATGCTCTAGGTATAGAATGTACTAATTTAGATGGTGGCATGGTAGCACTTTTATCGCAAGGCTATGAAGCTACAAAAAAGGAAAGTTGATTATGAAAAAAATATTTTTATCTTTAGCACTTTGTGCTAGTTTTGTTTTAGCAGAAGTGAAAAATATCGATATTAATGCGGATATTTTGGAAAATTATCAAGTAATTGATGTTAGAAAACCTAGCGAATGGGCACAAACTGGTACTATAAAAAATGCCATTAAAATTAGCTTTTACAATGAAGATGGCAGTGTAAATGAAAATTTCGTTGAGGAAATTAAAAAGATTTCAAGTAACAAACCTATCGCTATAGTTTGTAGAAGTGGCTCAAGAAGTGCTAAAGCTTCTGCTTTATTAGATCAAAATGACATAGAAGTTACTAATTTAAAAGGTGGTATGAACGCACTTTTATCGCAAGGTTATAAAACCTCAAAGTAAGTCTAGTTAGACTTACTTTTTCTTTGGTCTAAATACAGAAATTACCTCTTCATTATTTTCAATATAAGCTCCACCTATTAAATCCACACAATAAGGAATAGCAGGAAATATAGGCTCAATGCATTCTCTTATAGCTTTTGGATTACCCGGTAAGTTGATAATCAATGATTTTCCTTTTATACCTGCGCTTTGTCTTGAAAGTATAGCCGTTGGTACATACTCTAAGCTTTTTGCACGCATTAACTCCCCAAAACCTGGAAGCATTTTATCACACACTGCTTGCGTTGCTTCTGGTGTCACATCACGCAAAGCAGGCCCTGTACCTCCTGTAGTAAAAATCAAATCACATTTTACTTCATCTGCTAAATAAGCTAATTTTTCCATGATTAAATCATACTCATCAGGAATTAGCTCATAATAAAAGCTTTTTTCATTCTTTATATAAGAATCTAAAATTTTTTCTATCTCTACTCCGGATTTATCTTCATAAACTCCACTACTTGCTCTATCTGAAAGTACTAAAATTCCTATTTTTACCATTTTTACTCCATTATGATTTTTTCTACATCTTGTTTTTCTATTTTTTCATTTTCTAAAAGAATACTAGCTAATCTCACTACTTTTTCTTTCATTAATTCTAAAAATTCTTTCACTTCTTGCTTTTGCTCTTGCAATAAACCCTCATTTGCCATAGCAAAAGTTTCCATAAAAGTGAGTAATTCTTTAACCTTTAAAAGATCACTTTGTGCATTAGTGTAACTTTCATTAAAAATAAGCTCCATAGCAACTGAGCCTGCTAGAAAAACTTTTATTTTATTTAATAATTCTGATTTTGATTTGATGGTATTTTCATACTCTTTAAATCTATCTTCAATTAAGGTAATTTTTTCAAATTTAACATCAAAATAAAAAGCACACAAGGCTTTAGCTGCTTGATATGTGGCTTGAATTTTTCTTTCCTTATCACTTAGAGAGAAAATCTTTTTTTTACCCATTAAAACTTTATTAAGCACTGCAAAAAAATCATTTTCTTCTATTAAATCTGATTTTCTTCTTATAGCATTAATAGCCGCTTCATTAACTAAAGTCTCTAAAGCTGCTCCGCTAAAACCCACACTAGCTTTTGCAATTTTTTCTAAATCTACACTAGATTTTTTTTCTTTCATATAATTTTGTAAAATATGCATTCTATCTTTAAAATCAGGTAAAGATATAAAAATTCTTCTATCAAAACGCCCTGATCTTAATAACGCATTATCCATAAGATCGATTTTATTTGTAGCAGCCATTACTATAACCCCGCTATTATCTTCAAATCCATCCATTTGAGTTAAAAGTTGATTTAGCGTATTATCTCTTTCTACATTAGAAAAATCCCCCCTACTTTTACCAACTGCGTCAATTTCATCTATAAAAATGATACTTGGAGTTTTTGATTTAGCTTTTAAAAAAAGCTCTCTAACTCTTTTTGCGCCCATACCCACATAAATTTCTACAAAACTAGCCCCACTTTGATAAAAAAATGGTACCCCAGCCTCACCTGCTACTGCTTTTGCTATCAAGGTTTTACCTACTCCAGGAGGACCTACTAGTAAAACACCTTTTGGCATTTTCACGCCAAAATCTTTATATTTTTGAGGATTTTTTAAAAAATCAACAATTTCTAAAAGCTCTACCTTGACCTCATCAACTCCTGCTACATCTTTAAATTTAACTTCACTTACTACATCTTGTATAGCGCTATTTTGTTCATTTTTTTCTAAAATATTTTTTTCTAAAGAAAGTAAATTTTGTCTATCTTTACTTTTTTTATTAAGAAAGAGTAAAAAACTTACAAGAAAAGCAAGCAAAATAAATATCAAAAAAAACTCACTTAAATTATAATCTTTAGCATATTCTAAAGGAATTTTTTGCCATAAAGCATTTAAATCTACTACATCTTTAGCAATTAAAAAATTTCCTTCTTTGCTTTTTAATAATATTTCATTATTTTCTACTATGGCTTTTTGAATTAAATTTTGCTCTAAAAGCTCTTCATAAGCAGCTTTACTAATATAATCAGGTTGATTTTTTATAAACGCAACTATTACAAAAACACAAAGCAATAAAAATGAAGCTAAGATAATCTTTTTATTTTTCATCCTCTAGCCTTACATAGTTACAATCTTCTTTGCATTCATATTTTTCAATATTTATCCATTGTTTAGCAATATCTTCTTTGCTTGTAATTTTGATTTTATTAAAAAATTGATCATAGCCTTCATAAAAATCATCTTTTTTACTTTCTACTAAAATTTCTAAAGTACCTTTTTGATTTTTTCTAAACTCATAATTATTTTGTGCGACTATATCTTTTAAAATATTTAATCTTTCTTTGGCTATTTCACCATTAATTCGCTCACTCATAGAAGCAGAATACGTTCCATCACGCGGTGAGAAAATAAAAGCATGAATATGTGTGAGTTTAAATTGCTTGAAATTTTCTAAAGCTTCTTGCCATATTAACTCACTTTCTCCAGGGTGTGCTACGATAAAGTCTGTCCCTAAAGCAAAACCTTTTTGACTTAACTCATTAAACAGTGCTAAATCATTTTGCGTGTGTGATCTTCTACGCATTATGCGTAGCATTTTTTCATGGGTGTGTTGTAGGGCAATATGCAAATGCTTTTCAAGCCAAGGCTCATTTAAAATTTCTTTAAAACTCTCATCAATTTGAGCAGGCTCCAAACTCCCAAGTCTTACTCTTTTTATACCATTAACCTTGCCTATTTCTTGTAATAACTTTCCAAGTGTAGTTTTATCTTTTAAACCATAACTTCCTATATTAGTACCCGTTAAAACTACTTCACTATAACCATTTTGAGCCAAAAGTTTGATTTGCTTTATTATTTCCTCACTTGGCATACTTCTTGATTTACCTCTAACACTTGGGATTATACAATAACTACAAGCAAAGTCACATCCTTCTTGAATTTTTACAAAAGCTTTAGTGTGATTTTCATAATTACTTACGATTTTTGTATCGATAAAGCGTAAATTTCCAAGCTCATAAAAGGCTTTATCTTGCGAGATTAACTCATTAATTTTATCTTTATTAGAAGCTCCTAAAACTCCAAAAATTTCTTTTTTATCAAAAAAATCCTTTCCCTTGCTTACAGCACCACAGCCTGTAAGTATAACCTTAACTCCATTTTTCTTTACACCATTAATATAGCTTCTAAGCCCGCTATCAGCACCATTTGTAACCGTGCAAGAATTTATCACTATCACATCAGCTTCTTGCTCGTTTTGTGTAACAATATGATCTTTAATATAAGTTTTTAATAATTGCGTATCATAAATATTAGTTCTACAACCAAAAGTTTTAAAATATACCTTTTTTTTCAAATATCTTCCTTATTTTCTATAAATTCGTGTTTTGCCATATATAAATTTTGCGATGGATAAGCTATTTTTATATCATCATGTTTATTAAATTCATTGATAATCTCTTTACTTATATTACTTCTTAAAATCAAAGCCGCATAAGAATTTGTCATATACCAAGCAGAAATTCTCATGCCATAACCTTCTAAAAATGTAAAAAACCTAGGCTCTACTTTAGGATTTCTAATGCTGTATTCATTTCTTAACTTACTCATAGATTCTTTTGCTATTTTTGTATAACCTTTAGAAGCTTTTATAACGATTTCTTCTACTATTTCTAAGGCTTTTTGATGATTTGAATCAAAAGTTAAAGTAATATCAAGTCCATCCCAAACTGTCTTCATACCATGATGAGTATAATTTGATATGAGATTAGTAAATATAAAATTATTTGGTATGAAAATTATCCTACCACTTCTTCTATTATCTGTATAAGTTAGTAAAGAAATATCTTCATATAAGGTTATTCTTAAAAATGAAATGTCGATTATATCACCGATATAATATGTATTGTTTTGAAAAACTCTAACTCTATCGCCCACTCTAAAACTTCCACCAAAAACTATCACACACCAACCAAGCATAGACATAAACATATCTTTCATAGCAATAGCCAAACCAGCAGAAGCAAAACCAAGCACAGTAACCAAATAGCTAATATTTTCAATATACCCAAAAAGCAAAATCAAAATAATCACATTAATATTAATAAAATTAATGATTTTATTTGCTGTATAAAAGCGATCATTATCGCCTATATATTTTCTAGCTATAAATTTGAGTAAAAATGCTATGGCTACAACGATAATAATAGCCAAAACTATATTAAAAGCTCTTACGCCTTGAATTTTAATAGAAGCTGTTGTTTTCTCAATTTCTTCTTGAATTTTTTTCTCATACACAGAATAAGAAATTTCTCCAAAACGCAAGGTTTGTGAAAAATCTCTTACCATTTGATTAGATATTTTTAAATGCTCATCATGTTCTTTACTTGGAGCTAATTTAGCTATCTCAGCAACCAAAACATTTTCTTTTATAAGCTCATCTAAAGTCTGCTTAAAACTATTCAAAAGATTAATATATTCTTCTTTATCGCGTCGTAGTTTTTTTATGTGTGAGTATGCTGAAATGATGGCTAAAGGATTAGTTAGTTTATCTATTTTATCAACTTCTTCAGGTGCTAAAACCATCTTTGAAAAATTTGCACTTTTATACTCACTTAAAAGCTCTAATCTTTCTTTTAAAATTAAAATTTGCCTTTCTATAATGCTTTTATTGCGTTCATTAGCCTTTAAACTTTCTTTTTCTAAAGCTAAAATCTCATCTTGGGTTTTTTTATAAATATTAAAATTATTATATTTAATCACCCAAGTATTGTAAGCTAAATTATTATGTAATTCATTGAGTTTTTGATCTAAATGTTCTATATCATCTTGTGCTAAAAGCACTATAAATGGTAAAAATAAAAGCAAAAAAATCTTTTTCATACAAACACCTCTAAAGTGTGTAAAATATCTTCTTTGCTTATATCATTTTTTATGCAAGCTTTTCCCAAACCACAAGCTAAAATGAAATTAATCTTTTGAAAATGTGTCTTTTTATCCAAGAAAAAGGCATTATAAAACTCTTGTGTATTTGCAATTTTATAAGATATGGGTAATTTAAATTTCATAAGTAAATTTTGTAGTCTTTGGCATTCTTGCTTACTTAATAATCCTAAATTTAACGCTAGAATATTTGCCATATTCATACCTATAGCCACGGCTTCTCCATGTAAGTACTTTTTATACACTGTTTGATTTTCTATAACATGAGCAAAAGTATGCCCATAGTTTAAAAGCATTCTTAAGCCACTTTCTTTTTCATCTTGTGAAACCACATTAGCTTTAAGCTCTATGCTTTTTTGGATGATTTGAGCCAAGGTAATATCATCAAGTTTAGCATTTAAAAATTTATCCTCATCTAAATTTTCTAAAAAAGATAAAATTGCTTCATCAAAAACCACAGCCATTTTGATAAATTCAGCCATACCAGCAGCTAGTTCTCTTGAAGGTAAGGTTTTTAAAAACTTACTCTCACAATACACCGCTTTTGGTTGATAAAAAGTACCTATTAGGTTTTTGCCAAATTTATTATTCACTCCAGTTTTACCACCCACACTTGCATCCACACAAGCTAGTAAAGTTGTTGGGATATTGATAAATTCTATCCCTCTTTGATATATACTTGCTACAAAACCACCCATATCAGAGATCACCCCACCACCAAAGCTTATAAGCAAGCTTTTTCTATCTAACTTATAAGCACACATTTGATCTAAGATATATTCTATAGTTTGTAAATTTTTATACTCTTCACCATCTTTGATTTTTATAACAAAAAGTTCTTTAGCTCGAATTGTTTCCAAAAGTATATCTAAATGTAATTTTGCTACTAATTCATTAGTTAAAATCACGACTTTAGTATCAAAATTTAACTTTTCTAGCTCATTTATATAGACATTATAACTTGTATTTTTATCTAAATTTACCTTAACTTGCATTATTTTCTCACAGTGATGGTATAAATAATTGATAATTTTTATTCATCTTATAATATATCGTATTTAAATCCGTTTTTAAAATTTTATTGAAGTTACTACCTAAAATTTTTTCATTAAATGGTACAAAATGCAATATATTTTGTTTATAAGAAAATTTATTGATAGGATTATGTTCTTTTTCTTCTATTAAAAGTAATTTTTCATCATGAAGTTTTGAAAGGCTTTCAAAATACTGATGATATTCAAAAATTTCGGCTTTGTTTAATTTTAAAGCATAATAATACAAAGTAAGTCCTAGTTGAATTTGCTTATTTAAATCAAGCATAATAGAAGCAATACCTTCTATATCTTCAAAATTTGAGCTTAAAACCACCGATGATTTTAAATCCGCAAAATCCCCTTTACCTGCTTTTAACACAGGAATTTTTAAAGTAAAAAGAAAACTTTTTTCTTTTTCAAAAAGATAATCCTCCACCACTAGCAAACCTATGCTAGTATTTTCCATAAAAGGTTTAATGTTTTTTATATTTGTACTTTCAAAGTCAAATATCACTTCAGTACTATTTTTATGCAAGGCTTTAAGTTTATAATACATAGGATTTAAAGTAGGATTAATCACTTTAAAATAAAGCTTTTTACTATTAATCCTTATATGCAAAAGCAAGCTTGCAAAAATAAGCTTTTCTATGGCAAACTCACTCATTTTTTTCATATCTATAATACAAAGTATATTATCCCCAAAAGGCGATGGAAAGCGTCCTAAACTTGTTTTAACATTAGTAAAAACACTTTGTAAAACTTTAGGATCGCCTACGATTAAAATACTATCATTTGGCATTAAAATAAGCCCAGGTCTTGCTAAAATAAATTCATTATTTCTATAAACCATTACGATTTTAAAGCGTTTTTGACTAATAGAACTTATATGTCTGTAAGCAAAGCTTGATCCTGCAGGAATTCTAACCTCCATAATCTCACCTTGCCCAAGTCCTATAAATTGAGCAGTTGATGGCATATTATCCAAACAGCCTGTTAATCTCGTGCTTAAAGTATCATAGATATTAATCACTTCACAAAAATTATCATCAATTTGAGTATTCCATAAATCCATGATAACTATATTTAATCTTGGGTGTAATTTTCTTAAATTTTTATAGCAAGCTAGCATATCAGCTTCTTCTTGCATGTAAATGATAGCTTGATGGAATTTTTCTTTTAATAAATTTTCTAGCTTAATCAAACTCGTAGGATCAAACTTATAAAAAGAGATTTGTTCATTTTCTAAGCTTAAATCCACACTATCATCATTATAATAAACAACACTCAAGGACTCTTTGAAAGTTTTATTGCTATGAATTTTCCTTAAAAAATCTTTCGCATAAACTCCATCAGCTAATAATAAAATTTTATTCATTTACACCTCTAAAATATAAAGTATAATTATAGCAAAGTTATAGTTTATATTTTAAAGTTTTTAATACTGGTTTTTGTTTTAAAAATACTTTTATCAAAAATATGCTTAACAAACTAGCAATCACTATAAAAATAATATAAATATAAAAATACTTCTCATACATAAAATTAACAATAAAGGGTGTTAAAAAACCTAAAATCGCATAAGAGATATTATAAGCAAAAGAAAGACCGCTTGATCTTAACTCTGTAGTAAAAATTTGGGTCATAAAAATAGGAGCAAAAGCTATAATACCTTGCGCAAAACAAGCAAGCAAATAAAATGATAAAAACCACTCATTATAAAAGCTAAAACTTATACCAAAAGCTCCAAAAACCACAGTAAAAATCAAGCAAATCCTAAAATGTCCTAAAAAATCCGCTAAATACCCTTGTGCTAAACTTCCTAATATGATCATAATTATGGCCAAATTTTGATATGTCAAAGCAGTAGTTTTACTAACTCCTAATAAGCTTTCAAAATATTGTGGTAATATCATTAAAGTAGCTACTCCACTTGTTAAAACCACAGTAAGTAAAGCGCATATTAACATACTTTTCTTATGCGTTTTTAAAGCTTGTAAAAGTGGAAAATTTAAAATTTTTTCTTTTTCTTTTATATTTTTAAAAGCTGGTGTTTCGTTAAGTTTTGTACGCAAAAATAAAGCTAATATGCCAAAAAATCCTCCTATAAAAAAAGGAATTCTCCAAGCAAAGCTTTCTACTTCTTCTTTATCAAAATACGCATATATACTTAAAGTCGCTAAATTTCCAAGTAATAAACCTAAAGTTAAAGTCGCTGAAATAAAACCAAGTGCCAAACCAAGTCTTTTTTTACTCACAAATTCACTCACAAAAATCCAAGCACCACTAACTTCAGCTCCTATGGCTAGTCCTTGAGCTATCCGTATAATAAAAAGCATAAAAGTAGCTAAAAGCCCCACACTTTCATAAGTAGGTAAAAAGGCCAAAACAAAACTTGGCACGACCATTAAAAGCATACTGATATAAAAAACATTCTTACGCCCTTTAACATCTGCAAAATGCGCTAAAACAACAGCACCAAAAGGTCTAGCTAAATACCCTGCTCCAAAGGCTACATAGGTATAGATTAATGGCCAAAAATCATCATTTTGAGGAAAGAAAATTTTTGCAAAAACACTTGCAAAGAAGATAAATAAAACAAAATCATAAAATTCTAAAATACCACCTAAAGAAGCATAGATGGTATTTTTAAAGGCTTTTTGCATTATTAAATTTTGCCACCTTCGATTACTACATCATCAGCTTTTACATCATCACTAAAAAATGGCTTTAAAGTTTCATCATAAGCTTTATGAAAAAACTGCTCATTTTGTAATTTTATAGTCAAATCATTGATAAATTTCAACATAGCTTCATCGCCCTTTTTTACAGCAGGAGCTATAACATCATGATTTCCAAGTTCTTTAATCACCACTTCAAAATTTGGATTTTCTTTAGCCCATGCAAAAAGCAATGCATTATCATGACTTAGCGCATCGCCTCTTTTACCGATTAAAGCTGCAAAAGTTTCTGTGTTTTGATCAAATTTAATGGTTTTAATTTCTGGCATATTTTTTGTAAAATACGCATCAGCTGTTGTACCTTTATTTAAAATTAAAGTTTTACTTTTTAAATCATCTAAAGTTTTAATATCTGATCCTTTAGGGGCCACTACCCCAAGAGCAACTTTCATATAAGGCAGTGCAAAATCCACCACAGCTTCTCTTTCTGGAGTTTTAGTAAAATTAGCTAAGATTAAATCTACTTTATTTGATTCTAAAAACTCCACCCTATTTGCTGCTTCGACTAAAACAAATTGTACTTTAGACTCATCCCCTAAAAGCTCTTTTGCTATGCGTTTAGCAAAATACACATCATAGCCTTGATTTTTCCCTTGAGCATCTAGGTAACCAAATGGAGGTTTATCGCCAAAAACACCTATACGGATAACACCTTGTTGTTTGATTTTTTCTATGGAGTTTTCATTGGAACTTGAATTTGAGCAGGCGCTAAAAAAAAGTGCCATTAAAAACGATAAAAGAAAAATCTTTTTCATATTTTTTCCTTATGATTGAAATTTAATTTTTAAACCTTATATTAATTTTTTAAACAAATCTTTTCTAAAATAAAATTAACGATGAAAATCAAACAAATTGAGAAATTTCTTCGCACGATCAGTTTTTGGATTTTCAAAAAATTCATCAGGCTTTGAAATTTCTACTATTTTGCCATCATCCATAAAAACTATTTTATCAGCAACTGCTCTAGCAAAACCCATTTCATGCGTAACTATAAGCATAGTCATACCATCTTTTGCTAAATTTAAAATCACATCTAAAACTTCACGCACGATTTCAGGATCAAGCGCTGCTGTAACTTCATCAAAAAGCATGATTTCAGGATTCATACAAAGGCTTCTAACTATGGCTATGCGTTGTTTTTGTCCGCCACTTAATTCTTTAGGATAAGCTTTTAATTTATGCAAAAGCCCTACTCTATCAAGCCAGTATTTTGCTTCTTCTAAAACCTCTTCTTTTTTTCTTTTTTGCACCTTTAAAGGCCCTAAGAGTATATTTTGCTCCACATTTAAATGATCAAAAAGTTCATAAGATTGAAATACCATGCCTATTTTTTGGCGAATTTGAGTCCATTTTTTATAATTTTTATCAATTTTTTCATCATCTACAAAAATAGCTCCACCAGCCATTTCTTCTAAACCATTAATACATCTTAAAAGTGTAGATTTCCCACAACCACTTGGACCTAGTATAACCACTACTTCTTTTTGATTTACTTCTAAATTTATATCTTTTAAAACATGATGATCATCATAATATTTTTGTAAATTTTGTATTTTTAAAATGCTCATATTAGCTCCATTTTTTCTCTAAAAACTTTGAATATACCGACAAAGGATAGCAAAGTATAAAATAAATCAATAAAATCAAACCATAAATCACAAAAGCTGCGTAAGAGTTTTGAAATAAATTTAGCTCAATCACTTGTTGACCTACTTTAATAAGCTCTATACCGCCGATTAGATAAATCACTGAAGTACTTTTGATAATTCTTGTAAAAAGATTAATACTCATTGGTAACAATCTTCTTAAAGATAAAGGTATGATGATAAAAAGATAAACTTCAAATTTATTAAAGCCTAGTGAAAGTCCTGATTCATACTGGTGTTTTGGTATGCTTGTTAAAGATGATCTAACTAAATCCATCATCTCAAACACACCCCAAATACTAAAAACAATAATACTAGAACCCAAAGCACTCAAATGCCATCCAAACCATTTCGCCAAGCCAAAATGCACTATAAAAAGCCAAACAATCAAAGGCATAATACGCACAAACTCGAGCATAAAACGACAGAAAGCATAAAGGATTTTATTTTTAGAATGCATTAAAATTCCAAAAAATACTCCTCCTATGAGTGAAATCAAAACACTAATTAATGAAAGCTCTAAAGTAACCTTTAAGCCTTGTGCTAGTCTAAAAAAGGTATCTTGATTTAAAATTTCAAACATAATTTAACCTTTTTTCTATACGGTTTAACACTAAAGATAAAGGTAAAATCAAAATCAAATAACAAAGCACCAAAGCAAATAAAGCTTCATTACTTTTATAATAAAGTCCTATAAGATCTTTAGCCACATATACTAAATCTGCTAAAGCAATAATGCTTACTACTGAAGTTTCTTTGAGTAAAAAAATGATATTTGCACTAATGCTTGGCATAGCTATACCCAAAGCTTGAGGCATGATAATATAGCAGAAATTTTGCCATTTACTCAAACCCAAAGAAAGTCCTGATTCGTATTGTTGTTTTTTCACTGCTTCCATGCCTGCTCTTAAGCTCTCAGCCATATAAGAACCACCTAAAAAACTAAGTCCTATCACAGCACAAGCAAAAGAACTAAGGTGTATCCCAAACTCAGGCAAGGCATAATATAAAAAGAAAAGTTGGATTAATAAAGGTGTGTTTCTTGAAAATTCTATATAAATTTTACAGATTGTATTTAAAAAAGAAAATTTAAAATAACTTACTCCCACACAAAATAAACCTACTAAAAATGAAAAAAATACTCCATAAATAGCAAGTTTTAAAGTAAGCCAAGAAGCTTGTATAAACATAGGGCTAAACTTGATTAAAAAATCAAAATCCATAAAACCTTCCATACTTTAAATACAATATTGTAACAAATAAGACTTAAAAAGACTTAATTAAATTTTGCATTTTTTCTTTATTTAAAATTGCTATTTTACCTTTATTTGTGCAAATAAGCTCATTTTGTTTTAATTCTTTTAAAAAACGCGACAAAGATTCTGGAGGTAAATTTAAAATCACAGCGATTTCTTTTTGCTTTAAATTTTGTAATTTTTCTTCATTTTCTAGTAAAAAGCTTACTAGTCTTGATTTTAAATCCAAAGATTTTTGTCTGATGAAATTTTCTAAAATTCGAATTTTACCGATTAAAGAAGTCAAAAGCAAAAAGCTAAATTCCCCATTTTCTAAGCATAATTTTCTAAATTCATCAAAATCAAAAACACAAATTTCACAATCTTGCTCACAAATAGCATTAGCTGGGTAATTAATACCCTCAAACACAGGCATTTCAGCTATAAAATTTACCGGAGTTAAAGTATGCAGTGTCAGCTCAAAACCTTTTGCATTCACCTTATATATACGCACTTTTCCACTTAGTAAAATGTAAATTTTATTTGCTTTTTCACCTTGAAAAAATAAAATATTCCCTTTGTTAAAATGTTTTTTCTTGCCTTTAGAAATTAAAATTTCAAAGTGTTTATCCATTTTCTTTTTCCATATTTTTAATACTTTCTTTTGCTTTTAAAACTAATTCTTCATCATCTGCAAAATCAAAGAATTTAAAATGATTGCCATGTTGCACTCTACCATCTAGCAAATCCCCGCTTAGTCTGTTTTTTAAATCAAGCTCAGCTATTTTAAATCCATCTAAAGTTTTAGCAAATTCAAGCAAACGACTTGGAATTTCTTTTTGCTTAGTATATAAATAACAAAAACTCTCAAGCCCTACTCTACCTACCCTACCTCGAAGCTGATGTAAGGTAGCAAGCCCAAGTCTTTCAGCTCCAACAATAACAATCACACTAAGTCTTGGTAGAGAAATCCCCACTTCAACCACCGTTGTAGAAAGTAAAATCGTGCCTTTTTCTCTAAATTCTTGTAAAATTTGATCTTTATTTTTATCTTTTCCATGTGTTACATAAACATTTTTGTATTTGTTTATCCAGTATCCTTGTGCTTGTTCTAGTGATAAATAATCTATATTTTCACTTTCATTTACCAAAGGATAAATGATGATTACTTGATGATTTTTAGCTAGCTCATCGTCGATTTTTTTAAGCAAATATTTAAAATCTTTATCTTGTATGCAAAAAGTTTTAATGTCTTTTTTAAAAGGCATTTGTTTAATAAAACTAAAATTTACAAGCTCACTTTGTATCATAGAAAGAGTTCTTGGTATAGGTGTAGCAGAAAATTGCACGATATGCGGAGCATATTGAGAGTTTTTGCTAAGCTCACTTATTTTTTGTCTTTGATTAGAACCAAAACGGTGTTGCTCATCTATCATCACTAAAACTGCTTCAAATTCTTCTTGATGAATGAGTGCATGTGTACCTATGATAAAATGAGCTTGTTCTTTTAATTTTGCTAAATCTTTATCTTTTTTACCACCTTTTAAAAGCAATACATTAACAAAATCAGGCAAAAGTCTTTTTGCTTCATGATAAATTTGCTCTGCTAATATACTAGTTGGAGCCATTAAAATGGCCTTTTTAGGATACACTAGCAAACTTGCAGCAAGTATAACCAAAGTCTTACCACAACCCACATCGCCCATTACCACACGCCTTTTAGCAACTTTATTTTGTAAATCTTTTTTAATATCTTCTATCGCTAAAAGCTGATCATTTGTAGGGCTAAATTCTAAACCTTTAAGCCAAGATCTTATATCAAAAAGTTCTATTTCATAAGCATTTTGTGATATTTTTTTACCCTTTAAACGCCTTAGATGATTAAAAATTTCTATATATTTTAAGTCTTTAACTATGGCGTTAAAATTTTCATAAAGAGTTAAATCATCATAATTGTGTAAATTTAAAAGTAAATTAATGTATTTTTGTTCTAAATTTAGTGCTTTTAAATTAGCTTCATTGACATATTTTAAAATAAGTTTTTTTATACTTTCATCTTTAATAGAACTAATTTGGTATTTAGGGACTATTTGACCTATATTTGTTACTATTTTTGGGTTTATAAACTGCCAAATTCCATTAAAAAAATTCATCTTTGCATGGATACAAACCAAAGCATTATGCTTAAAAATTTTAAAATGCCATTTATTAGGATGAAAAATTACTATATTTGCTTTTATACCCCATTCTAAACATTCACAAAGCATAAAAAGCTGAGAGTGATGATTTTGCGTGCTGATAATTTTTACATTTTGGGTACAAAATGTATCTTTTGGAAACTTTGAAATTCTAAAATCATCAAATTTTTTAGGTAAAATCAAAGCCAAATCGATACAATTTTTAACCCCTAAAGCATGAAGTAGTTTTAAATCCTTTTCTTCAACTTTCATTTTCTATACTTGCAAAACTCACTTTTGTAATTTCACTATGAGCTTTAATAAAGTCATTTAGTTCATCTAAGGTAGTGTTTTTGATCTTTTGCATTTCTTCTTTTAAATTTCCAAGTTTTAAACCATGTAAATATTCATTTAGCATTATATCTAGTCTTTTAGCCAAGCTTTCATACCTTAAAGGCATAGAACCTACTAAAAATTGCTTAGCTAGTTGAAATTCTTTTTCACTCACTCCATTTTGGACAAAATTTTCAAAAACTTCCTTAACTAAAGCTTTAGCCTCATTAGAGCTTTCATTTTTAGTTTGCAAATACCCAAAAACTCTACTATAATTTAAATTTACATCAAGCATAGCATATGCTGAATACGCCAAGCCTCTTTTCACACGCACTTCTTCCATCAAACGCGAACCAAAACCACCTTGACCCAAGATAAATAAAGCAAGTTTAGCTAAATACATTTTTTCATCATTAATTTGTATATTAAATGGAGAGCAAAAGTATATATAAGCTTGTTCGGTACTTTTTTGCTCACTTACTTCTATACTCTCATCAATGAGTTTGTAACTTTTGTTTTGATTTGGAGTATTTCTTTTTAGAATTTGGCAAATTTTTTCTACTTTAATCTTTACTTCATTTTCTTTAATATCTCCACCAAAAACAAATAAAGCATTATCAAGCACTAAATTTTCACTCATAAAATCTTGCAATTCTTTTAAGCTAATCTTTTCTATGCTTTCTTTAGTCCCATCAAGACCACTAGCAAAAATTTCATCTTTGAAAACATTTTTATTTAAAAGTCTTTTTGCTTGATAATCATAATCAGTGTTTAAACTTGCAAGCTCACCTAAGGCTAAAGTTTTTAATCTTTGTAAGATTTTTTCATCAAAACGCACATTTAAAAACAATTCTTGCAATTTTTCTAAAGCAAAATCAAAATGTTCTTTCAAGCATTTAATACTAATTTGAAAATGCTCAAAACTAGCCTTAGCATAAAGCTCTATAGCACGGTATTCTAAGTTTTTAAAAAACTCATCATCACTTCCTTCGTTTAAAAGCCTAGCAAGCATACTTGCACAACCTCTATTATGTTTTTCTGCTATTTTTCCACTATTTTTAAAAATGAGCTTAAAAAATACCACAGGAAGCTCGTTTTCATACTCATATATTATGTCTATTTTAGTATTATTAAATTCTAAATTTAGCATTAAAACCTTTCTAAAATATTATAAGCTGTGTCACGTTTAGCAGGTAATTCTCCTATATCTTTGATAAGTTCTATCATTTGTTCTTGATTCATTCTATATTTTGCACCAGCTGCGGCTACGACATTTTCTTCCATCATAGTTGAACCTAAATCATTTGCACCAAATTTTAAAGCAAGTTGGCCTATTAAAGAGCCTTGTGTTACCCATGAACTTTGTAAATTTTTAAAATTATCCAAATACAACCTTGCTAAAGCTAACAATCTTAAATATCTATTAGAACTTTGCTTGATGATTTCAGGATGTTTTTTAATCAAAGGAGTATTTTCGCTTTGAAATGACCATAAAATAAAAGCTCTAAAACCATTTGTTTTATCTTGTAAATTTCTTAAATGATCAAAATGTTCGATGATTTCCTCATCATTTTCAACCGTACCAAACATCATAGTAGCAGTACTTTTCATACCTATATTATGTGCACTCTCATGCACCCTAAGCCAAGTAGCTGTGTCACATTTGTGTGGTGCTATAATATCTCTTACTCTATCGCTTAATACTTCAGCACCTGCTCCAGGTATAGAAAAAAGTCCTTTAGCTTGTAGTCTTTTTAAAACCTCTTCAATAGAAATTTTAGAAACTCTTGCTATATAAGCTATCTCTACTGCTGAAAAACCGTGCACAGTGATGGTTGGATAATTAGTTTTTATATAAGAAAGTAAGTCTTCATACCATTCTATTTTAAGTTTTGGATGCACCCCACCTTGAAATAAAATTTGCGTTCCACCTATGGCTTGTAATTCTTCTATTTTTTGCCCTATTTCTTCGTATTTTAAAATATAAGAATCATCATCTTTTTCTTTTCTACAAAAAGCACAAAAATCACAATCAATACAGCAAATATTTGTATAATTTATATTTCTATCCACCACAAAAGTAGTTATTTTTTCAGGGTGAAGCTCTAATTTTTTCTCATATGCCATTGCACCTAATTCGTATAAAGGTGCATTTTGGAGTAAATTTAATGCTTCTTTTTTACTTAATCTATTCATTATTAACCTTTTTTATAAAAAAGAATTATTATAGCATTTAAATGTAAAATAATCTTAAAAACGATATAATCAAGCCCTTTAATTTCATATATTCATAGGATACTCATGACTTATAGGTCTTTATTTAAAAACAATAAAACTTTTCGTCTTTTAGCAACAGTACAATTTATAAGTTATTTTGGTGCATGGTTTTCTCAAGTAGGTGTTTTTACTCTTTTAACTAAAGAACTACAAGCACCTGCGAATATCATAGGTTTTTCAGCTATTTTTGTTTTTTTACCTTCTATTATACTTGCACCTATAAATGGAGTTATAGTAGATAGATTTAAACCCAAGAATTTATTGCTAACAATGATTAGTATTGAGATGATTTCTATTTTTATGCTAATTTTTGTAAATTCTTTAGCTATGCTTTGGTTTTTATACTTTTTAACCTTTGTGCGTATGGCGGTTGCAAGTATGTATTTCCAAACAGAAATGTCAGTTTTACCTAAAATTTTAACCCCACAAGAATTAAAACTAGGTAATGAACTTCATAGTATTATATGGGCTGTATCATATGCTTTGGGTATGGGTGCAGCAGGACTTTTTATAGATCTTTTTGGAGTAAAACCAGCTTTTATAGCCGATACTTTAATGTTATTTTGCGCTATGCTTATACTTAAAACTTTAATCTTGCCTGATGAAAAAAACACCACACAAAACAATCTTTTTATACTAATTAAAGAAGGTTTAGCTTATGTATTTAGCAATAAAAAAATCATTCATTTGATTTTGCTTCATGGAGTTGTAGGGATAACCGCTTATGATGTTTTAATCACTCTTTTAGCTGAATATGAATATGCAAAAGTTATTTCCATACCTCTAGCCATAGGGCTTTCTAATGCCATAAGGGCTATATCTTTACTCATAGGACCTTATGTTCTTAGTCCTTATATTAATAAAAACACTTTAGTATATTTATATTTAGCGCAAGGCGTAGGCATAATGCTTTGGGCTTGTTTGCAATTTAACTTTTATCTTGCCTTTATAGGCTTAGTAATGGCAGGTTTTTGCACTTCATCTTTATGGAGCTATACTTACACACTTTTACAAAATGATTGCGATAAAAGATACTATGGTAGAGTGATTGCCTATAATGATATGGTGTATTTAACCTTTAGTGCAATTATTGCTTTTTCAACAGGATATTTATTTGAATTTTATGGAGTAAAATTAAGCCATTTTACTTTTGGCTTAGGAGTATGTTTTATCTTTGCGGCAATTTATTGGTGGTGGTTTAATAAAAAATATAATTAATCCACCTTAGAATAATAAACCCCGCCCGCTGAAAAGTTCTTATCAAAATACGCTGTTTCAGGCACAAGATCTGATTTTCCTGGATATATTCTACCCTCTCTATTTAATATCTTATAAAAACGCTCCATAAGTCTTATTTTAAAATCTTGATCAAAATAAATCATCATATTTCTTGAAAAAATCACATCAAATTTCCCAAGCTTAAACAAAGAATCATCAAAAACATTACAAAGCTCAAAACGACATCTACAAGCTAAAGTCTCTTTTTTAAGCTGATACATCCTATCTTTTACATCAAAATAACGCGTTTTTTGCATAGTGTTTAATCTAGCTACTGAACGCTCTGAATATATCATTTCGTTGCATTTATCTATCATTTTTTTATTAATATCTATACCAACTATATTCATACCTTTAACAAAATTCTCACTTGCTAAAATAGCTAAAGAATACACTTCTTCGCCACTTGAACATGGGGCACAAAGCACATTTACAGGTCGATCAAGAGATTTTATATAAAAAATTACATCTTTTAATTGTTCTAATTCTCTAAAAAAATATGTCTCACAAACTGTGATAAAATCCATAGTTTCTTGTTTTAAATTTCTTTGAAACTGCACTTTTTCATTTAATTCACTAAGACTACTTAAACCTAATTCTTGTAAAAATTTAGGAAGTTTTATAGATAAAATATCTTTTTTAGTATTAAGGTTATTTCCGCTTATTTGTTCTACTATTTTTATAAAATCATTCATTTCATTTTCTGTAATTTTTATCATCTTTCCATCCTATGACTTGATAAAATTAATTATTTCTTTTTTGAGCTCTATTAAACTCATAGGCTTTAAATTTGGGTTAGTATCTCTAGCTTTTTTTGGCATTCCATATACTATAGAATCTGCCTCATTTTCACACAAGCACCTTACCCCAACCTTATAAAGCTCAAACAAAGATTTAGCACCATCATCACCCATTCCTGTCATAATCAAAGCTAAAATTTTATGATATTTGCAAAGATTTACAGCCGAATGAAACAAAACATCAATTCCTGGATTAAAACTACTTGTTTGCTCTGTAGCATTTAATACCAAAGCATTATTTCCGCTTAAAACCATATTTCTTTGGCAAATATAAATTTTATTTTTTAAAACTTCTTTATCGCTTGGTATAATCACATCACTTTTTGCTTCTTTGTTGAATTGATTTACAAAAGAAGGAATAAAAGCTGGGTTCATGTGCTGAGCAATCACCACCGCGCAGTCTTTAAGTTCTACATCGTTTAGTAAAAACTTTAGTTGGCTCGGACCACCCGTTGAAGAACCAATCAAAATAAGCTTCATTTTTTACCTTAAATAATTATTGTTATTATATCAAATAAATATTTGAAAATATCAAAAAATAATTATATACAAGAAAGAAAAATTTTAATTAAATATGATAAAATTAATACTTTAAAATTTCAACGATAAAGTGATTGTTAAATGTTAAGAGAAAAAATTTACATAGCAAGTGATCATGCTGGCTTTGTTTTAAAGCAAGAGATTGTCAATTTTTTACAAGAAAAAAATATAAGCTTTGAAGACTTAGGTCCTTTTAGCGAGGATCGCTGTGATTATCCTGATTATGCGCATTTATTAAGTTCTAAAATTGATGAAAATAGTTTTGGAATTTTAGTATGTGGATCAGGTATTGGTATGAGTATAGCAGCAAATCGCCATAAAAATATACGCTGTGCTTTGTGTAATGAACCTTTAAGCGCTAAACTCTCAAGAGAGCATAATGATGCAAATGTTTTAGCCTTAGGAGCTAGATTAACCGGAGTAGATATGGCTTTTGAAATTATCTCAAATTTCATCAATACTACTTTTAGCGGTGGAAGACATTGTGCGCGAATTAGTAAAATAGAGGCAAAATTATGATTTTAAGTTGGCTTGTATTAACTGTATTAATTTGTGTTAGTATTTATATGACTATTATGTTGCTTTATTATAAAACCTTACTTCATAAAGAAAAAGTAGCAAAAGAATTTATAAAAAACAACCTTGATGATACTGAAATAGTTATTAGAAAGCTACAAGTACAACTTCAAAGAAGTTTAGGAAATATAGATATTCTAACCGAAGAGTTAAACAAAAGCAAAGCGGACTTAACTTCTCTTAGAACAAGAAATTCACAATATCGTATCGAAAATGAAAAATTAAGACAAAGAATTAAAGAATTAGAAGCAAAAATCGAGGCATTATTATGATGAAAGAACAAGATAAAAAATACTTATTAGATAGCATTAGAGCTATTAAGGATTTTCCAAAAAAAGGGATTATTTTTAGAGATATCACTACTTTGCTAAATAACAAAGAAGCATTTGCGTTTTTGATGGATCACTTGGTAGAAAAATATCAAAACGCAAAACTTGATTATATCGTTGGTATAGAAAGTCGAGGTTTTATTTTTGGAGCTGCGCTAAGTGCTAGATTAAAACTACCTTTTGTGCCTATTAGAAAACCGGGTAAATTACCTTCAAAATGCTTGCAAGAATCTTATAGCTTAGAATATGGTAGTGACACTATAGAAATTCACACCGATGCATTTAATAATCAAAAAGCAAATGTTTTACTCATAGATGATCTCATCGCAACAGGTGGTACAGCTATCGCTGCTGTTAAACTCATAGAAAAACTCAATGCAAAATGCGTTGAAGCTTGTTTTTTACTAGAATTGAAAGATCTTGATGGGGCTAAAGAATTAGCTAAATTGACTTCTGTTTATAGTGTTTTAGAGGTTTAAAATGGAAGAATTTTTAAAACAACTTTTATATGATTATAAAAATTGGGCTTATATCATCGTGTTTTTATGGTGCATACTTGAGGGAGAACTTGCACTTATTTTAGCAGGTATTTTTGCACATGAAGGCCATGTGAATTTAGGACTTATCATCTTTGTAGCAGGTTTAGGTGGTTTTGTAGGCGATCAAATATATTTTTATATAGGAAGATATAATAAAAAATACATTCAGAAAAAACTCCGCACCCAAAGGCGTAAATTTGCCATAGCACATTTACTTTTACAACGTTTCGGCTGGCCTATTATCTTCATACAAAGATATATGTATGGCTTTAGAACTATTATACCTATGAGCATAGGATTAACACGCTATAGTGCGAAAAAATTTGCATTTATTAACCTCATTAGTGCTTGGGCTTGGGCTGCTATAACCATCTTACTTGCTTGGTTTTTTGGGAAAGAAATTTGGCTTGCAGTAGAATGGGCTGGAGATCACTGGTATTTTGCAGTGCCAATTATTGCTTGTTTTTTGCTTGCTTTATTTTTAGGTATGAAACAAATAGAAAAATCAATACTTAGAAAAAGGACTCATAAATGACTTTTAATTTTAAAGAAGAAGCTATAAATTCTATAAATGCTGATTTTGAAATCATTTTAATACAAGATAAAAAGATAGAAAAATACACTCAAAGTCAAGAACTTTTTAAGCTTTCAAACTATAAAGGCGAAGGAATTTGCATAGATATGCAAAATAAAATTCTTTATAGCGAACTTAAAAGCTTAGAATATGAAGACATAAGACTTGCGTTTGCAAATGCCTACAAGGCTTTAAAAAAACTTGAAATCAAAAGCGTTAAAACAAAAAGTGTCGTAGGAAAATGTGTTGTAAATAGCTTTAATGCTATGATTCAAGGATTTACTTTTGGTGCTTATGAGTTTGATAAATACAAAAAAGAAAAAACACCAAGCAAGTTAGAGAATATTTTCATCTCAAAAGATGAAATCAATGACAAAACATATAACCTAGAAGAAGCTTGTATAGGTATAAACTATGGTCAGGTTTTTTCAAATGCTTGTGATTTTGCAAAAAATATCGTAAATGAAATTCCTCAATTTTATACTCCTGCAAAAATGGCCGAAGACGCACTTAGTTTAAGTCAAAATGATTGTAAGATTTCATGTAAAATTTATGAAAGTGATTTCTTAGAGCAAGAAAAAATGCAAGCATTTTTAGCGGTAAATCGTGCTTCAATCCATCCTCCAAAACTCATTCATCTTTCATATAAACCACAAAATCCAAAAATGAAAGTAGTGTTTGTAGGCAAAGGGCTAACTTATGATAGTGGTGGGCTTAGTTTAAAACCTGCTGATTATATGCTAACGATGAAATCTGATAAAAGTGGCGGTGCAGCGGCAATGGCTATTATTAAAGGTGCAAGTGAATTAAACCTTGATATAGAAGTGCATTCTATCATCGGTGCAACTGAAAACATGATAGGCGGAAATGCTTACAAGCCTGATGATGTGCTTATTTCAAGAGAAGGTGTGAGTATAGAGGTTAGAAATACCGACGCAGAAGGAAGATTAGTTTTAGCAGATTGTCTTTCACTTGCTCAAGATCTAAAACCTGATTTATTAATAGATCTTGCTACTTTAACCGGAGCTTGTGTAGTAGGACTTGGAGAATACACAAGTGCCATCATGGGAAATAATGAAGATTTGCAAAATGATTTTTTCAAAATAAGTAAAAAAAGTGGAGATTTAGCTACTATTTTACATTTTAACCCACACTTAAAAGAGCTTATCAAATCAAATATAGCAGATGTTAGTAACACTTCTTCAAGTCGCTATGGTGGGGCTATTACTGCAGGGTTATTTTTGAATTCTTTCATTAGAGAAGAATACAAAGACAAATGGTTACATTTAGACATCGCAGGGCCAGCTTACTTAGAAAAAGCTTGGGGTTATCATAGCTTTGGTGCAACCGGAGCAGGTGTTAGAATGTGCCTTTCATATTTACTTTATCTTTCAAGGAAATAAAAATGAGTTTATCAGTTGGTATAGTAGGACTTCCAAATGTTGGAAAATCTACCACTTTTAACGCACTAACAAGAGCGCAAAATGCTGAAAGTGCAAATTATCCATTTTGCACCATAGAACCAAACAAAGCGGTAGTGCCTGTACCTGATCATCGCTTAAAAGAGCTAGCAAAGATTGTCAATCCACAAAAAATCATACGCTCAAATATTGAATTTGTTGATATAGCAGGCTTAGTAGCAGGAGCTAGCAAAGGCGAGGGCTTGGGTAATAAATTTTTATCTAACATACGCGAAACAGAGATGATTTTACACATCGTTCGTTGTTTTGATGATGAAAATATTACCCATGTTGCAGGTAGTGTTGATCCTGTGCGTGATGTACAAATCATAGAAACAGAGCTTATATTAGCAGACATAGAACAACTTAGTAAAAAAATAGAAAAACTCACTAAAGGCGCAAAAGCTAACGAAAAAGGTGCAAAAGAAAGCTTAGCTTTAGCTAATGAGCTTTTAGAGCATTTAAATCAAAACAATAATGCAAGTTCATTTCCAAATAAAAATGAAGTCTATCATGCTCTTATAAAAGAACTAAGATTGCTTTCAGCTAAGGAGGTGATATATGGAGCAAATGTAGATGAGAATTCACTTTTAGAAGATAATGAATTTGTAAAAAATCTTAAAGAATTTGCCGCAAAATCAGGCCATGAAGTTATCAAACTTTGCTCTAAAATAGAAGAGGAAATGATAGCTTTAAGTGATGAAGAAAATTATGAATTTTTAAAATCTTTAGGGGTGGAAAGTAGTGGACTTGAAGTGGTCATACGCACAGCCTTTTCAAAGCTTAATTTAATTAGCTATTTTACAGCAGGACAAGTAGAAGTTAGATCATGGACTATACAAAGAGGTTGGAAAGCACCAAAAGCAGCAAGTGTGATCCATAATGATTTTGAAAAAGGTTTTATCAAAGCTGAAGTGATTTCTTATGAAGATTATATCGCTTGTAAAGGCGAAAGTGGTGCTAAAGAAGCAGGAAAACTACGCCTTGAAGGGAAAGATTATATCGTACAAGATGGTGATGTAATGCATTTTAGATTCAATGTTTAATCTTAAAAAGATTAAACATTTTTAAAATTCATTTAAAAGCTATAAATGTTTCAAAATTTACCCATTTAAAAACACTTTCTACTTTAGAAAATCCTGCCTTTTTAAGCATAGCTATGTTTTCATTTTGAGTATAAGGAATGAGGACATTTTCTAAGGCTTCTCGTTTGCTTGAAATTTCTAGCTTACTATAACCTTGCTCTAGTTTATATTGCTCATAAATTTGTATCATTTTTTTAGCTATTTTGACATCTTCATAAAGAATTTTTTCACTAAGCACAAATATACCATTTTCTTTTAAGTTTTGATAGATTTTATCAACTAATTCTTGTCTTTTAGGTGGGCGGATAAACTGCAAAGTATAAGTAGCTATAAAAACATCATTTTTAAAAAACTCAAAATCATCTAAATTTTTTTGATGAAATTCTACCCTAGCTCCAAAGGCTTGACATTTATTTTTGGCGATCTCTAACATAGCATTAGCTTCATCAATACCGCTTAAAAGAAAATCTTTTCTTTTTTCATAAAGTGCAAGCAATAAACTAGCCGTAGAGCAACCAAGATCACAAATTCTCGCATTTTGTGGTGCAAAATGATCAATAAGTTCGACTATGAGTTTTAAATTTTGCGTATAAAAAGGCACAGATCTTGACACCATATCATCAAAAACACTTGCTACGCTTTTATCAAATTCAAATTGTTTTTCTAAGGGTTTTTTAAAAATTTCATCTTTCATTTAATTTTCCTAAAATTTCTTTTGCTTTTTTGATATCTTTGCTAATTTGTGCTTTTAATAAGGCTAAGTCGTTAAATTTCTCATTAGCTCTTATAAAGTCAATAAAACTTAACTCAACTGAAATTACTTTTGTGTTTGTGAAATTTTCATCTAAAATATGCGTTTCTAAAGCAAAATTTTCATCAGTAGATCTTATGCCTATAAAACTTACACTATGATAGCTTTTATTTTCAATCTTTACTAAAGTCGCATATACGCCATCTTTGGGTAAAAAGAAGTCTTTTGTATGTAAATTTAAAGTTGCAAAAAGCTCTTTAGCGCCTATACCTTGACCTTTGATGATATTTGCTTGTATATTATAAAATCTACCTAGAAAATTTTTAGCTTCTTTGACTTTTGCTTCTTTAAGTAAGGTTTTAATCATACTTGCATGAACACTTTTATTTTGAATTTTAAACTCATCTATGATGATGGTGTTTATACCACAAAGACTTTGTATGTCTTTGGCGCTACATTTTCTTTCTTTGCCAAATTTAAAATCATAACCTACGATAATCTTTTCTAGTTTGGGAAATTTTTGCTTTAAAAGTTTTAAAAAATCCCCACCTTTATAGTCCTTGATTTTATCAAAATCACAAAAAATCAAAGGAAAATCAACCAAATTTACTCTAAAATCCTTAGGTGTTAGGGCTTCTTTTTCCTCTTTAGTGATGATAAATAAGGCGCCATTTTCATCTAAATGCTTAAAAAGCTCAAAATGCCCCAAATGCATACCATCAAAACGCCCTATGGCTAAATTTGTGATCTTAGTTTTTTCTATAGGCGTAGAAAAACTCAACATTACCTTCTTTTCCTTTTAAGTGTGACTCTTGACTTGCTTGCAAGATCCAACCAAGCTTTACACAAGCTTTTTCAAAGCTTTCTTTAGCATTTTTGATAGCTTTGGTATCTTTTACCACTCCGTTTTTATCACGCTTAGCATTTTTACCTACTTCAAATTGAGGTTTAAAAAGCAAGATGATAAGATCTTTAGCAAGTTTATCTATATGAAAAATCAAATGTGTTAAAGATATAAAACTCACATCACAAGTGATAACATCATATAAAATTTCACTTTTAAACTCACGCAAATCAGTGTTTTCACAAATTTGGATATTTTCTAAATTTCTTAAGCTCTCATGAAGTTGGTTAGAACCTACATCTAAAGCTGTAATGTGTTTAGCATTATTTTGGTGTAAAATTTGCACAAAACCTCCGGTCGATGAACCTATATCTAAACAAATTTTATCTTTGATAGTAAATGTATGCTCTTGTAAAAAATGCTTGAGCTTAAAAGCAGCTCTGCTTACAAAAAGCTCTTCTAAAAGCGTGAGTTTTAAACTCTCATCTTCTAAAGGATTTAAAGATGTGATTTTAAAAGAGGTTTTTTTAAACTCGCCATTGAGTAAAATTTGCTTGTTTTCTATAAGCTCACAAGCTTTATTGCGAGAAATGTTTAACTTTGCACTTACAAAGACATCATACCTCATCATCACCGCCTAAAAGAGCGTTAAACTCAGCTTCATTGATGCACTTAACTCCTAAACTTTGAGCCTTTTCAAGCTTTGAGCCTGCTTCACTTCCATATAATACAAAGTCAGTTTTCTTAGACACACTTGAACTTACCTTTGCTCCAAAGTTTTCAATTAGTTCTTTAAAATGATCGCGTGATTTGCTTAAAGTGCCTGTGATAACAAAGGTTTTATTAGAAATATTATCATTTATAATAAGCTCTTTTTTCTCATCCTCTAAATGCAAAATTTCATAAAAATGCTTAATGCGATTTGCATTGACATGGGTAAATTCTTCTAAGCTTTTAGCCATTTGTTCGCCAAAGCCTTCTAAATTTGCATAAGCTTCATAGCTTTGCATAAACCATTCAAAGCCAAAAGATTGAGCTAGTTTTTTAGCTGCTACTTCGCCAATATGCTCTATACCCAAAGCAGTGATAAACCTTGATAAAGGGCATTTTTTTGCATTTTCAATAGCACTTAGAAGATTGTTGATTTTTTTTTCTTTAAAACCTTCCAAGCCTTCAAAATCACTATATTTTAAGAAAAATATACTTTCTATGTTAGTGATTTTTCCTTCTTTAAATAAAAGCTCGACGATATTTTCTCCAAGGCCGTCTATATTTAAACACTTTTTAGATACAAAATGTATGATAGAATTTACAAGTCTTGCTTTACAGTCTAGGTTTTGGCATTTTAAAAAAGCACCCTCATCTAAAAGCTCACTTAAACACTCAGGACAAAGAGTTGGTTTAGCAATCTTACTTTCTAAACCATCACGCCTTTGAGTAAAAACTTTAGTGATTTTAGGTATAACATCTCCACTTCTTATCACACTTACGCTATCGCCTATCATCACTCCAAGTCTAGCTATCTCATCAAAATTATGCAAGGTTGCAGACTTTACGATAACCCCATCTAAATTTACAGGCTCTAAAACCGCCACAGGGGTAATCACTCCGCTTCTTCCAACTTGCAAATTAACCCCAAGCAATGTTGTAGTTTTTTCCAAAGCAGGAAATTTAAACGCAGCCATAAATTTTGGAAATTTCACGGTATAACCCAAAAGCTTACAATGAGCTAAATCATCTACCCTTACAACCATACCATCCATCATCATAGGCTTTTGATCTCTTTTTTCTAAAAGCTCGTGATATTTTTCTAAAACCTCATCTAAAGTCTTAACACAAAAAACAAAATCATCTTTTAAAAAACCAAGACTTCTTACAAACTCCATTACTTCAGAGTGCTTGCTAAATTCTAAAGAATTCTCCCCCACTCCCCAAGGATAAAATTTTAAATTTCTTTCTTTTGTAATGCTTGTATCAAGCTGTCTTAGTGAACCACTTGCTGCGTTGCGTGGGTTTGCAAATAAGCTCAAGCCATCTTTAGCTCTTTTTTCATTGATTTTTTCAAAATCTTCTTTTAAAATTACCACTTCGCCACGAATTTCTATCTTGTCTTTATAAGGAATTTTTTGAGGTATGTTTGATATTTCTTTTACATTTAAAGTAATATCCTCGCCTACTTCTCCATCACCCCTTGTAGCACCGCTGATTAAAATACCATTTTCATAAGTAAGATTTAAACTCGCTCCATCAAATTTAGGTTCTATGAAAAAATCAAATTCACATTTAGCTCTTTTTGCCCAAGCTCTAAGCTCAGCTTCATCAAAAACATCTTCCATAGACCACATTTTTGCACTATGTGCAAGTTTGTAAAATTCACTTTGTATAGTTGGGGCGATATTTTGCGTAGGAGAATCTTTAGAAATCTTTTCTTGATGAAGCGTTTCAAATGCTTTTAACTCTCTTATAAGTTTATCATATTCTTCATCGCTTGCTAAAGGCTCATCATCTTCATAATAAGCCCTCATCCATTCTTTTGCTAATTTTACCTTTTCTAAATACTCTTGATAAGTCATCATTACTCCAAAGAAAGTTCATCCATAGCTTTTGCAAGTTCAAACATTTGCTTATGTTCATACACATCATGCACTCTTATAATACTTGCACCATTTTTAAAAGCCTCTAAATGTAAATAAAGTGTGCCCGCTAGTCTTTGCTCAACACTTGAGTTAAAATAAGCATTTATCATACTTTTCCTACTAGCTCCGATTAAAAGTTCTTTTTCAAAGCGTAAAAAATGCTCTAAATGTTTGATTAACATCATATTATGCCAAGGGCTTTTACCAAAACCAATACCAACATCTAAAATCACATCTTCTAAACCAAGCTCACTTAGCCTTTCTAGCTTTTGTGTAAAAAAATCATCAAGCTCGGCTAACACATCTTCATAATGCGGGTTATCTTGCATATTTTGTGGGGTATTTTGTATATGCATGAGTGTATAAGTGGCTTTGTATTTTAAAGCTAGCTTGGCTAAATTTTCATTTTTAAAACCGGTGATATCATTAATAAGCTTAAAGCCTTTATTTAAAGCATATTCTAAACAATACTCATCAAAACTATCTAAACTAAAAATACATTTTTCATAAAGTTTTTCTTTATAGATTAAATCTAGGGTATTTTTTAAGCGTTTAAACTCTTCTTCTTTCCCGCAATACACACTTCCAGGTCTTGAAGAAACTGCGCCTATATCTATATAATCAGCCCCTTGAGAAATCATGAGTTCGATTTTTTCTAAAACTTCATTTTCTTTAACCCTACTTTGAGCGTTAAAACTATCTTCATTAACATTAATCACACCCATGATTTTTGCATATTTTGGTTTAGCAAAATTAGACTTTAAAAATAGTGCTAAATTTTTAAGCTTAAAATCTTGCAGTTTTTCTTTTTCTATAAGCTTTTTAGTTTGATCTTGTGTTACCATAAGCAAGGCATTAGTATGTTCTTTACCTAGTATAACTTCTTTGTGTGTTACAAGTTCAGCTCCAACCCTTAGTGCGTCTTGTTTAAGTATATTTGCAGCAGGTGCTCTTAATTCTTTGATAAGAAAAAAATGAATTTGAGTTTTTTCACTCATAATTTTCTCACCTGCTTTGTGTGGCTTTATATATTTAGAAATTTGTTCAAAGTCTGTGTTGGGATTGATTTTAATGATTTTCATTTTTTCTCTCGTGTAAAATTAAAGCTATGGTGCTTAGTAAAATAGTTGGCTTTGCATTTAATTTAGCTAACTCATAAGCTTTATAAAAAAATTCAATTTCTTCATCGTTTAATTTTATATCTTGTTTAAAACACTCATAGCTTAAAACACTAATTAAATCTAAACACTCATGCTTGTCTATATTTTCATATTGTTTTAATAATGAAGCAATTTGAGCTAGATCCATTTTTTTAAGATCTAAATTTAAAGACATCTTTTCTTTTTGAATTTTATGCTTTTCTATGATAAATCTTGAAAGTATAGTAGGTAAAAAAACATTTTTTGAAGGAGCTACGATAATAAAATATACATTTTTTGGTGGCTCTTCAAAAAGCTTTAATAAAAAATTTTGTGCTTCTTCACGAAAAGACTTAGCTAGTATAACAATAATTTTAGCTTGTGCTTCAGCCATATAACTTTCTTTTATAATAGCCCTTGCCGTTGCTTGAGCGTTTTTGTCATAAGTTAAGTCATTTAATCTTAATTCTAAGTCAGGATTTTTAGGTATGAAAAATTTAAGATTTTTTGCTCCATATTCTTCTGTGAGCTTTTCTTGCATTAGCTCAAAATCATTATGAATAATGATTTTATTTCTTAGATTCAAATTTCTACCTTAGAAAAAAGTACAGCCTCTAAGCTTTGTTCAAATACTTTATATAAAGAAATAAGTTTATAGTCTAATTCTTTATCGCGTGAAGAAAGATAAAAACTATTTTGCAATTGCTCATCAAAAAGCCAAAGCATACTTTCTGCTTTAGAATTAGCGATTTTAAATTTAAACCCTGTATTAGTTCCTATATAAAAAAAGGCATAACCATTAGGAAAAGAAATGCTCAAAAGATCATTAAGCAAATCTATATCTTCTTGGGTATTGCAAGCTTTATTATAAATTCCTTTTAAAGATACAAAAGGTACTAAAGGTCTTGTAGTATTAGCATTGATTTGGCTTAAAAAATACTCTTCAAACCAAGCTCTTTGCTCATCAGTAATCACAATAAAAGTATAACCTTGCAAAAGCAAAGCTAGCTTAGAAGCGATCAAAGGCGACCATTCAAGACGCCTTTCTTCTAACCAACTTGTATAAGTGCCATTTTCTCGGATTTGTTCTAGGGTAAATTTTAAAAAACTATTACTCATTTATATATCTAGTTTATAAACTTCATGCAATACTCTTACAGCCAATTCGCCGTATTTTTCATGCACGATAACTGAAATTTTAATTTCACTTGTAGAAATCATTTGTATGTTGATATTTTCATTTGCTAATGCTTTAAAAGCTGCCGAAGCTACTCCAGAATGTGATTTCATACCCACGCCCACAACTGAAACTTTTACCACAGCACTATCTGTTTCTATATTAGCATTAGCACCTAAAACTTTTTTCATAGCATTAGTTGCTAAATCAAGCTCGTTTTCAGGCACAGTAAAGCCCAAATTTGTAGCTCCATCTACACCTACATTTTGGATAATCATATCTACATTGATATTTTCATTTGCTAAAGTCCCAAAAATTTCAGCAGCAATTCCTGGCTTATCATCAATATTTCTTAAAGTAACCCTTGCTTGGTTTTTATCTAGTGCTATACCACTAACCAAAGCTTGTTCCATATTTTCCTCCTTAGTAATAATCGTCCCTTCATTTTCATTAAAGCTACTTCTAGTAACTAATTTTACATTTAATTTTTTAGCAAGCTCTACAGAGCGATTTTGCAAAACTTTAGCTCCTAAACTTGCAAGCTCTAGCATTTCTTCATAAGAAATTTTATCTAGCTTTTTAGCCTTTGGTTCAATTCTAGGATCAGTAGTATATACTCCATCTACATCGGTATAAATTTCACACAAATCAGCATTTAAAGCTCCTGCTAATGCAACTGCACTTAAGTCACTTCCACCACGACCCAAAGTAGTAACATTACCCATTTTATCAATACCTTGAAAGCCAGCAACTACTACAATATATCCTTCATCTAAAGCTTTATTGATATTTGTAGTATCAATGTGTTCTATTCTTGCTTTAGTATAAACATCATCTGTAACAATCCCTGCATTGCGTCCGGAAAATGCAGTGGCTTTTAAACCCATTTCATTTAATGCAATAGCAAGTAAAGATGAAGTTACGCGCTCACCACTACTTAAAAGCATATCCATCTCACGACCTGAAGGATTTTTACTAAAATGATGAGCAAAATCAATAAGCTCATTAGTAACCCCACTCATCGCTGAAACTACTACAACTAGCTTATCGCAAGTTTTTTTACTTTTTGCCACTCTTTTAGCAACTTCATCAATACGCTCAAGCGTTCCTACACTCGTTCCTCCATATTTTTGTACGATCAGCATTAAATATACCCCCTTTCTTTAAAA
The DNA here is from genome assembly GCF_025772385.1 of Campylobacter sp. FU_520. Classification (NCBI taxonomy): domain Bacteria; kingdom Pseudomonadati; phylum Campylobacterota; class Epsilonproteobacteria; order Campylobacterales; family Campylobacteraceae; genus Campylobacter; species Campylobacter sp. FU_520. The sequence continues at coordinate 80,217 of NZ_JAKMRZ010000001.1, forward strand.
TATTTCAAAACCTTGATATATATAGGTTTTTTAAAATGGTTAATCATATCATAAACATCTTCTAATGAAGCAAATTTATATGCATCAAATTCAGGATTTTTAGTATTTAGATTAATAATAGCTTTATTTTTTAATCTAACTAAAAAATATTTTTGACTTTGACCATCATAAGGATACATTTTTTGTGCAACCTTAGGTGGAAAATCATAACTAATCCATTCAGGATGTTCGGCTAAAATTTCAATCTCATCTGTACCTATTTCTTCTTTTAATTCTCTAAATAACGCACTTTTAGCATCCTCTCCTTCATCTATACCACCTTGAGGAAACTGCCATATATCTTCCATATCATTGCGTTTAGCGAGTAAAATTTTACATTCAAAAGGATAAGCTGATGATAGTACAACAGCGGCTACATTTGGCCTATATTTTTTTTCTTTTTCCATGATTTTCTTATCCTTGACTTTTTAATAATATAATTCTAACAAAAAAATACGAATTTATAATCACATTTTAAAGAAGTTTTATGCATTTATACATACATATACCATTTTGTGAAAGTAAGTGTTTTTATTGTTCTTTTACTTCACTTAAAAAAAAGGACTTTGAAAAAGATTATTTAAATGCCTTAATGCAAGATATAAAATATCAACTAGATTTTTTTAAGCTTGATAAAAATTCCATAAAGACTGTTTTTGTAGGTGGTGGTACGCCTAGTTTAATGGAAGCTAGTTTTTATGAAAAAATATTTATTTTTTTACAAAGTTATTTACAAAAAGATAGTGAAATTAGTATAGAATCTAACCCCAACTCGAGTAATTTTTCATGGCTTAAAGAGATAAAAAATCTAGGTTTTAACCGTATTTCTTTTGGAGTGCAAAGTTTTCATGAAAAAAAACTACAATTTCTTGGACGCATTCATGATCAAAAAAGCATTTTTACTAGCATAGAAAATGCAAAAAAAGCAGGATTTGATAATATCAACTTAGACTTAATTTATGATACAAAACTTGATAATAAAAAAATACTTGATTATGAAATTTCTAAACTAACCCTACTTGATATTAATCATGTGAGTGCTTATAATCTAACTATAGAAGAAAAGACAAGATTTGCTAAAAAATTTCATTTTAAAAAAAATGCGCCACGCCTTGCAAAATATTTTATCAAAGCTATTGAAAACCTTGGTTATAAACAATATGAAATCAGTAATTTTGGACAAATTTGCAAACACAATCTTGCTTACTGGCAAGGAAAAGACTATATAGGATGTGGTTTAAGTGCGGTAGGATTTTTAAAAAATCAAAGATTTTATACTAAAAAAAGTTTAAAAGATTATATCAATGATCCTTGTTTTAGAGAGATTGAAAATTTAAATTCAAAAGATTTGTGTTTAGAGCATATTTTCTTAGGACTTAGAAGTATTATAGGAGTGGATGAAACAAAACTAGAACCTTTAGAAAAAGAAAAGGCAATGTTTCTTAGCAAAAAAGGAAAATTAGTTTACAAAAATGGAATTTTTTATAATACTAACTACCTTTTAAGCGATGAGCTAGCTTTGTATATTAGCACTTAAGTTTTACATTCACAAGAAATTCTTTTTAGCTCAGGAAGCTTTATAGAAAGTTCATTGATGTTTTTTAGTATATCATTGCAAAAATTATTTAAATTTTCTTTTACTCCATAATACGCCCAAACACCTTGCCTATCTACTTCTAAAAAATTAGCTTCTTTTAAAATTTTTAAATGTCTTGAAAGTCTTGATTGACTCATATTTAAAGAACTTTGCAAATCACACACACAAAGTTTTCCGTATTTTTGTAAAAAAGCTAGGATTAAAATTCTACTTTCATCATTAATTGCACTTGTTATTTTTAAAAACTCTTGCATAAAAATCCTTATATGAAAAATATTAAAAAACCAAAACTAATTGCTATAAAAACAATCATACCTGCAAATAAAATCAAAAAGCTTGTTTTAAAAATTCTTTTAAGCAAAATAAGCTCAGGTAAAGAACACCCTGCTCCTGCTATTAAAAAACTCATCATTATACCAAGTGGAATTCCGCTGGTAGTTAAAGCTAGTGCTACAGGTATCATAGCTGTGCAATTCATATAAAGTAAAACTCCTATAAAAGCTGCTATAAATACACCCAAAACTCCATAATCTTTCATATAATTTTGAAAAAAATCTTGCGGAAAAGCACCATGTATAATAGCACCTATAGCCATACCTATAACAATATAAGGTAAAATTTTTTTATACTCTTTAAAACTTTGTGAAAATAATATTTTGATTTTATTTTCTTTAGTTTTGTTTTTAAAATTTAAAATTTTACTTGTTTTGGAATTTTTGTTAAAAACCAAGCTAGATTTTTGACAACATGAGCTTTGAAAAGTATTATTAGAACAACATGACTTTTGCTCTAATTCATTTTTTAAAAAGTCTTCATTAAAAAATCTTTGAGTGTTTATTTTAGAAACACAAAAAGCAAGAAATAAAATCACACAAAATAAAAATCCTACATAAAATAAAGATATTTTTAAGCCAAAACTCACCATAAACATCACCACTATAATGGGATTGATTAAAGGTGAGGTGATTAAATAAGCTATGCATACCCCAAGTGGGACTTTAGCTTTTAAAAATGCGTTTAAAAGCGGTATGCTTGAGCATGAGCAAAATGGGGTTAAACAACCCAAAAGTATGGCTTTTATATAGCTTGTAAAAGAATCTTTCTTTAAATGCTCATTAAAAAATTTGGCATAACGCTCATTTAAATAAGCAATAAGCATACTAACTAAAATAAACAAAACAGATATTTCTATAAACAAAATAAGAAAATCTTTTAAAATAAAAACTAATTTTTCCATGCTCTTCCTTTTTATTTTTAAACAAATATAACAAAAATATATTAATATATCAAGATATCTTTATATATTAATATAGTAAAAGTAATAATATTTTTAAGTATTTTTATGTAAAATGTAAACCATATATTCAAGCGAAAGAAGATAAAATAATGAGTTTTGGTGAAATTTTAGTTATTTTAGTTGTAGCTATTTTAGTACTTGGGCCTGAAAAATTACCTTCAACTATAGTCGAAATTGCAAAAATTTTAAAAGCCATTAAAAGTAATATCGATGAAGCAAAAGCGAGTATTAACAAAGAACTAAAAATAGCAGAATTAAAAGATGAAGCACAAAAATACAAAGATGAATTCTCACAAACTAATGAAAATATCAGAAAAAAACTAAGTTTTGAAGAATTTGATCAACTCAAAGAAGATATTTTAAATAATACCAAAGAATTAAAAAGTGAAATTAATGATTTAGAAAAGGATATACAAGAACTTTCTAATCTTGAAGAAAAAATTCAAAAAGATGAAAAAAATACTCAGAAAATGGAAAGCTAAGAATGTTTGAAGAATTAAAACCGCATTTAGTAGAACTTAGAAAAAGATTATTTATAAGTGTTGCTTGTGTTGTTGTGATGTTTTTTGTATGTTTTAGTTTTAATAACTACATCATAGATATACTAAAAGCGCCTGTTGAAGCAGCCTTACCTGAAATTTCAAGACAAATGACCTTCGTTGAATTGCAAGAGCCTTTGTTTACTGCGATGAAGGTATCGTTTTTTACAGCTTTTTTGATTTCTTTACCGGTTATTTTTTGGCAGTTTTGGAAATTCGTAGCACCAGGACTTTATGATAATGAAAAAAGATTAGTAGTGCCTTTTGTAAGCTTTGCTAGCATTATGTTTGCACTTGGTGCTTTGTTTTGTTATTATATAGTTATACCTTTGGCTTTTAAATTTTTGATTGATTTTGGGGTGCAAACCCAAGATTTTAAGCCTTTAATTAGCATAGGTTTATATGTAGGCTTTTTTACTAAATTAGTAATTGCTTTTGGTTTAGCTTTTGAAATGCCTGTAATAACCTTTTTCTTTGCTAAACTTGGACTTGTTGATGATACTTTTTTGAAAAAACATTTTAGAGTTTCAGTTTTAGTGATTTTTGTTTTCTCAGCTATGATGACACCGCCTGATGTTATATCACAATTTTTAATGGCTGTGCCTTTGTGCGGACTTTATGGGATTTCTATTTATATAGCTAAAAAAGTTAATCCTAGTCAAAAAGAAGATGATGAAAATGATTGATAAAGATCTTTTGCTTTCTAGTTATGATTATGATTTACCTAATGAACTTATAGCAAATTTTCCTATCTTACCCAAAGAGAATGCTAAACTTTTATTTTATGAAAGATGTAAAGATCAAATTTCACATTTACATTTTAAAGACTTAGCTAGAATTTTACCACCTTGTGAAATCATCTTTAATGATACCAAAGTTATCAAAGCAAGAATTTATGGAAACAAAGAAAGTGGTAGCAAAATAGAACTTTTTATCAACCATCCTTTAAAAAATAATGATTTTTTAGTGCAAATTCGGGGTAAGGTTAAAGAAGGACAAATTTTATATTTTGAAAATTCTTTAAAAGCTAAAATCAAAAAATTGCACAATGATGGCACAAGAGAAGTAGAATTTTTTAATGATGAAAAAGAGCTTAGTCATCATGAAGTTTTTGAAATTTTAGAAAAAATAGGTCATATACCTTTACCACCTTATATAAAAAGAGCAGATGAAGCACAAGATAGCATTAACTATCAAAGTATTTTTGCTAAAAATCAAGGCGCAGTTGCTGCACCTACTGCGAGCTTACACTTTGATGAAGCAATGATCAATGAACTTAAAAAAAATCATAATATCCATACTATCACACTACACGTTGGTGCAGGAACTTTTAAAGGTGTAGAATGTGAAGATATACGTGATCATAAAATGCATTCAGAATTTTTTCATATTGATGATGAAACTTGTGCTTTGATTGATTCTTCTAAGAAAATACTAGGCGTTGGTACCACTGTTACTCGTTGTATAGAGTATTATCATAGAAAAAAAATAAAAGAAGGTTTTTGTGATTTGTTTTTACACCCACAAAACACCCCGCAAAGACTTGATTATTTACTTACTAATTTTCACTTACCAAAATCAACTTTAATTATGCTTGTAGCAGCATTTATAGGTAGAGAAAAAACCTTAGAGCTTTACCATGAAGCTATAAAAAATAACTATCGCTTTTATTCTTATGGCGATGGAATGCTAATTATTTAGTCTTTTTCTTGATATATTTTTTATCAATATAACCCAAATCTATAAGTTTTTGATAAATTTTAGCCAGTATAGGTCCCCCTGTGCTACTACCACTTTTCCCATGTTCGATTAAAACCACTACTACATATTGTGGTTTTTCATAAGGTGCATAAGAAGTAATCCAAGCATGAGATCTTAAAAAATACTCTAAATCCTCTTCTTTAATACGCTTTTTTTCACTTTGAGAAATTCCAACTACCTGCGCTGTTCCTGTTTTAGCTGCTATGGTAATAGGCGAATTTCTTAAAAATCTTGCCGTAGTTCCACCATCTTCATTAGCAACTTCATACATCGCACGCCTTAAAAGTGGGAGTTTTGATAATTCAAAAGTCGTAAAAACACTTTCATTATTGTCAAAATTTATCTTAGTAACATTATCATCAACGCTATGTAAAAAATGTGGAGTGATATTTTTAGCCGTAGCAATCATAGCTGTAAATTTAGCCACTTGCATAGGAGTAGCAAGAAAATCACCTTGTCCTATGCTTGTATTTAAAGTTTCACCTTGATACCATGGTTGGTTGTATTTTTCTTTTTTCCAAATTCTATTAGGTACTGTTCCTATAAATTCATTAGGTAAATCAACTCCTGTTTTTGTACCAAAACCTATTCTTTCAAAAACAGAACTAATAGTATCAATACCAACTTCTAAAGCGCCTTTATAAAAATACACATCACAGCTTTCTCTAATAGCATCATTCATATTTACATAACCATGACCTATAGCTTTCCAACATCTAAATTTTCTACCACCAAGCTCAAAGTTAGAATCACACAAATATTTATGATTTTCATTTACTTTACCACTATCTAAAAAAGCTAAAGCTGTACCCATTTTCACAACTGAGCCCGGAGGATAAAGACCGTTAATAAGTTTATTAGTAAAAGGGTGATTTAAATCATTAGAAAGTTTATCCCATTCTTCTTGGCTAATACCCGTAACAAAAGGATTAAGATTATACTCAGGAAAACTACCCGCTGCTAAAATAGCCCCGCTTTTTACATCCATTATTATAGCCGCACCTGCTAAATTTTCAAAAATACTAGCTAAGTATTCTTGCAAATCAAGATCTATACTTAAAGTGATATTACTTGAAGTAGGTTTTTTGTAAGAAAGCTCTTCTATTTCTTTATTTAATGCATTTACCTTACTAACCTTTTCGCCCTTTTGGCCTTGTAAAATTTCATTATAAGAACGCTCTATGCCACTACGCCCTACATAGCTAGTTAATCTTGCAATTTCATTTTCATTCATATCGTTTAAATTTGCTTTTCCAACATAACCTATAACATGACTAGCTAAAGCATCATAAGGATAAAATCTTTGAGTAGTAGATTTAACTTGCATATTTTCACGCAAATTAAGCTTAGTAAAATGCTTAATCATGGCATCATATTCTATAAATGGCACCACTTCTATATAATCTTGATTATAATAAGAATCCGCTTTTATATAATTTCGTTTTAATTTAGTTATATTTAAATCAGGAAAAGCATCTACTATAGCTTGTAATTCTTGCTCTAAAAGATTTCTGTTTTTCTTTTTTATATGCAAATATGGCTTTATAGAGATTGAAAAACCTAATTTATTTACCGCTAAGGGTCTACCTTTAACATCTAAAATTTGTCCTCTTACAGGTGCTAAAAACTGCGTTTTAATGGCATTTTGCTTGGCTATTTCTTCATAATAAACATTAGATTTTATACTTATATAATACACTCTAGCAAGCAAAAGCATAAAAAAACAAGCTATAAAGCCCATCACCAAGCGCATACGCATAATCAGATTTTTCCTTTAAAAATAACAAAAGAAATCAAAGCTTCAACAGCAAAAAACCATAAATATTCAATACCAAATTTTAAAATTTCATTATTATCTAAATATGCTAAAAACACATCAAAAAGATAGATGAAAATATAAGCACAAAAAGTGAATATAACGAGCAAATAATGCCCTAGTTTTAATTTACTTTTAAACCAATCCACAAAAAAATGATAAAAAATAAAAAAAGCTATCCATGAGCTAAAAAGATAAAATCCATGAATAACATCAATTAATAAAAGATAAAACAAAGAAAAATACCATCTAAAATCAAGTTTATTAAGGGTTCTTTCTTTTTCTTTTAAAAGCACTATCATGTAACAAAAAAATACCCCAAATAAAGGAGGTATCCAATAATACACAGAGCTTAGTACTTGATAAAAAATCAAAGATAGATAGAAAAATAAATAAGAAAAATCAAATCTATTTTTTACTAAATTTCTACTCCTCATTAAAACCCAAGCTCTCTAAAATGATTTTTTGTTCTAATTTATCAATACCACTTTTTTTCAAATTTGACACCAAAATGGCATTTTTATTTGCATTTAAAATTTTTGCTTTTTGGCTTTGATTGAGCTTATCTGCTTTCGTAAAAACTGTTATTTTTTTTTGATCAGCTCTAATAAAAGAATCTAAATACAAATCTAAATTTGTATCAATATCTAAATTATCATGTCTTGAATCTATTAGATGAATAAAAAGTTTAATAGAGCTACGCTCTTTTAAAAACTCATCTAAATTTTTATTCCAAATAGCCTTAGTTTTTTTGCTCACTTTAGCATAACCAAAACCAGGTAAATCAATAAACATTAATTTGAATTTATCTTCATCTTTTTTACAATCAACTTCAAAAAAATTAATAAGCTGTGTTTTACCTGGAGTTGAAGAGCTTTTTGCTAAATTTTTATTCTTACAAAGAGTATTAATCAAAGAACTTTTACCCACATTAGAGCGTCCTAAAAAAGCGATTTCAGTGTATATAGGTTGTGGGGCTTCATCTATTTTGGAAGCAGAAATTAAAAATTTAGCATTAAGTATCATTCTTTTACTTCAAATACAAATTTAGCGGGTTTTTTATCTTTACTCACTACTCTATAAGTCATATTTTTTCTATCTACTATGATTTTATCCCCTATGAGTTCTTTTTTTGTTTGTATTTCTGTAATTTTTGCATTGCCATTAATCTCATATGTATCCTTAGCTACATTATAAACAAACTCATCACCACTTCCATGATAAGTTTTATCTTTCATCATGATTTTAAATTTAGCATCTTTGGTGGCTATATATTTAACAGGCTGTTTATTCTTCATATAAATAACCAATTTTTGTGAATTTAAAACATCTTTGCCTTTTTTAACTTCCACATCACCGGTTAATACACTTGTTTCATTTTTTTCATCTAAGTAAAAATCTTTAGCGTAAACTTCTATTTTTTGTGCACCAAGTGCAAATAAATTTAACAAACACAAAAAAATTATTGCTCTAAAAACCATGCTTTTATTCCTTGAATTTTTAATTCTTTTTGATTTACATCATATAAAAAATTATCCCCAAAAACTTCATTTAAACCTATATATGCTTTAAAATTATCATTAGAAAATAAAATTTTATTTTTCATATCATAAGTTGCTTTTTGGGTAAAAATAGAAGTTTGATTATGATCAAAATAGCTTACATTACCTTCTAAAATGGATTTTTCATCATTCCTTACTAATAAATCTGAACTTAAATTATAATCAAGCGCTTGCACTTTAAAATCATCAAAAATATCTTTATCTTGGTATTTTACCCAACGACTTGCCTGATATGTAGCCTTAATTACACTAGCATTTAACTCATAATCAAGCACATCAAAAGCTTGCATATTTGCCACATCTATCTTTTGTGGTTTTATGGCAAATAAATAAGGATCTTGGGTACTTAAAATCACCATAACAAAGGCGAATAAACTCATTAATATAGCAAAAATTTTTATCGCCAAAGTTTATCCCATTGAGCTTGCATATTATTATGTTCAATTAAAATTTCAATCATCTCACTCACTGCTCCATTGCCACCTTTTCTATTTAAAACTTTATCAGTTTTCAAAGCCTTATGTGCATCTTTTGGCTTAAAGCTATATCCAACTGCTTCAAGCAAGCTCATATCATTATAATAATCCCCAATAGCAGCACATTGAGAAAAATCTAAATTTAATTTTTCTAAAATTTCTTTAGCACAAGCTAGTTTATCACTAATACCTTGATAGACTAAATCAATTTTTAAATCCCTAGCTCTAAAATACACACACTCACTAGTTCTACCTGTAATGATAGCAACTTTTTTACCAAGCTTTTGCCAAGCTTCAATTGCTGCGCCATCTTTTACATTAAATTCTTTAATCTCACCATAATTTTGTGTGTAGATGATTTTACCATCTGTTAGACAACCATCTACATCTAAAAAAATAAGTTCTATCATGATTTTACTCTCTTACTATAAACGCACCTGGGAAAGATCCACTATCAACAAAATCTCTTGCTTCTTGCTCACTTCTAAAACCTTTTAAAAATACTCTATGTAAGCCATCTTTAGCACTTGTTTGTATAGTTGAAGTGTAAGAATTATAATTTTTATATCTACTTGCTATTAGCTCTGCGCCACTTTTATTTCTAAATGCTCCAATTTGCACCATAAAAGATCCACCTTGGAAAATATGACCACTATCAGCAATCTCTCCACTGCTGCCTAAATTAGAATTAGTATGCACTGAACCTGAGTTTGCACTTGTTCCAAAGCCAATTACTTCAAGTCTTACAGGAGCTGTTCCTGCTTGAATCATATCTATATCTCTTGCAGCCATATTAGATAAATCTATAATCCTACCTGCTACAAAAGGTCCTCTATCGTTAATCCTAACAGTGGTTTGACGGTGATTTTTTAAATTAGTTACTTTTACTATGGTATTCATAGGTAAAGTTTTATGAGCTGCAGTATAAGCGTGTTGATTATAAGTTTCACCATTAGAAGTTTTTTTACCATGAAAACCCGGCCCATACCAACTAGCTATACCATCAGCAGTCTCACCTACTTCTACTACTGTTGGATAATAAGTTTTACCATTAATAGTATAAGGCTTCATAGTGCCTTTTAAGCCTGTATTATTATGCTTTATACTTTTAAAATCTCTTTCTGGATAATACACAGTAGGCGTGCTAATAGGTACCATACTACAAGCACTGAATAAAACCCCTACACAACTAACGACTAACGACTTTTGTATGAGAGTTTTTTGATAATTTTTGAGTTGTTTTGATTTTTGCATTATTATTCTCCTTAATTTTTAACACAAGTTTTTGATTAATATTGATTAAATTTCCTTTGATTTTATTATATTCTTTAATGCTTTCAACACTTATTTTGTGTTTTCTTGCAATAGTATAAAGACTATCACCCTCTTTTACTATATAAATTTTTGTATGCGGAATGGTTGTATCCACCTTAGCTAATTTTACATTCTCTAATGCCTTTTCTACCGCCACGCTTTTACTTAAAGGAATATACATGTAATAATCTTTTTTATCAGGTGGAGTAAAGTCATAATTAAAATGTGGATTATAACGTTTAAATTCATTATAAGACATCTTAGCTACTTTGGCAAGTTCTCTTAAAGAAACACTTGGTGGAACAGGTATTTTTTTAACTTCACTTGATAGGGCATAATTAAGCAAGGCACTATCTTGTGAAATTAAAAAATCATTATTATTAGCCAAAAATGCCATAGTAAGAATTTTTCTAATAAAAATTCTTGTTTCTAATGGCAAGTATTTTTTATCAGGATCAAGCAAGATTCTTAAATCATCACTTTTTGCTTTTTTTATAGCTTGGCGTAATTTGCCATCACCACAATTATAAGCCAAAATGGCCAAATACCATTTTCCAAATTGCTCTTTTAGTTGTTTTAAATAAGTAATAGCTGCATAAGTTGATTTTACTAAATCTTTTCTCTCATCTACATAAGGATCTATCCTTAAACCCAAAGTTTGTGCCGTTGGTTTCATAAATTGCCAAACACCTACTGCTTTAGTTCTTGAGATACTATGAATTTTTAAACCAGATTCTACAATCGCTAAGTATAAAAATTCTTGAGGGATATTTTCTTTTTCTAAGATTTTACGGATAATTGGGGTGATTTTGTAAAATTCCCTCATAGTATCCACTAAAGTTTTAGAATGCATATCCATGGAAGATTCTTTAAATTCTAAAAAAATCATATCGCTAAGATAACTTGCTTCTATATCTAAATTTCTTAAAATTTGTGCTTGTTGCGTGTAATGCTCTGGAGTAAATTGCAAGGCCTTAGCATTTAAACACAATAATACTAAAATAAAAAATAAAAAGCTTTTTTTCATTATAAACCTTGAAAAAACAAACGATTGGTGTTAAAATTAGTAAGTTTTATTATTTCATTTTTTGATAAATTTAAAAGTTCGGCCATTTTTTGAGCTACAAAATGGGTCAAAATAGGATCATTTACCTTGCCACGATGTGGTTCTGGAGTTAAATAAGGTCCATCTGTTTCTAAAACAAGCTTATCTTTTGGAATTTTAGGTAAAATTTCTACTAGCTTTTTTGCATTTTTAAAAGTTAAAACCCCGCCTATACCAAAATAAAAACCATCGTCTGCTAGCTGAAGTAAAAGCTCACTAGCATTAAAACAATGCAAAACACCACCTTGTAAATCTTTTGCATATGTTTTTAAAATATTAAAACTATCTTCATTAGCCTCACGCACATGCACAATCAAAGGCTTTTTATGTTCAATAGCTAGCTGAATTTGAGCTATAAAAACTTCTTTTTGCTTTGCTTTTATTTCATCCTCATCAGCATTTAAACGATAATAATCAAGCCCACACTCACCCACTGCAACGCATTTTTTATCATTTATAAATTCTTTTAAAATATCTAAATCAAAATCATCTATATCATAAGGATGTACCCCACAAGAAAAATACACATTTTCATAATTATATGCGATCTCTCTTGCTCTTGGCAAATCTTTTATATCCGCACCAGGTATGATGATTTTATCTACTCCATTAGCAAAGGCATGATTTAACATCTCATCCAAATATCCAAAATAAACTTGACTATCTAGATGACAATGCGTATCTATGATTTTTTCGCTAAAATCACAATCTAAAAACATACCTCTACCCTATTTTTACCATTAGACTTAGCTAAATCTAGTGCTTTTTGAGCATTATTAAGCAAATCTTGCATCTGACTTGTTTTAACTCCAAAAGCAACTCCCACAGAAACACTGTAATCTACTTCATCTAGGGCTATTAAAACACTTTCTTTAGCAATATTTACTCTTATATTCGAAAAAGCTTTTAATGCCTCTTTATGTCCGGTGTTTTTTAATAATACATAAAATTTACCATCTTCAATTTTAGTTGCTAAATCCATACCACGAATTTGATCTTTGATTTTTTTAGCTGTGTGTTTTATCACTCCATCACCGCAATCATAACTTAGCTCATAATTAATTGTTGCAAGATTGTCTATATCAATTAATGCCAAAGCCATTTCTTCATTTTCTTGCATATCTTCTAAATAATCTAAAAATCTTTTTTCAAAATTTGCATAATCATCAAGACCTGTTAGCAAATCTTTACCCAAACTATATTCATCAAGTAAAACACATTTTTGCATATAATCTAAACAATTATTCACTCTACAATTAAGTGATTCTTTTTGGAAAGGTCTAATTACATAATCATTCACACCTTTCCTAAAAGCTCTTGCCTCTAGCGCATCGTCTTTATCTCCAACCATAATCACACCAAGCTCTATTTTAGAGTATTTTGAGCGAATTTCTACAAGCAAATCTTCCCCATTAATTACAGGCATAGTTGCATCGCAAATTACTAATTTTGTATCAGGATTATCACTTAAATAATTTAGCGCCTCTTCTCCATGTGCTGCTGCTAAAACATTAAAAAGTTGATTATTAAGATTTTTTTTCATTTCCGCACGTAAAGTTACATTAGCAATTGCTAAAATAATTTTAGTTTTATTATTTTTTTGAAGCATTCTAATGGAGCTTAGCATTTCATCAATACAGCTTTCACTATCTTTTTGAATATAGCCTATAATATCTTTTTCCATAAATTTCTTACGCGTTTGCCCATCACTACTTCCTGTAAGCACTATAGCAGGAATATTTTTTTCTAAAATTACATCTACCACTTCTCCATTGGGAGCATCTGGCAAACAAAGATCTACAAAAGCCATAAAATAATCATTTTTCACTAATTCTTTAGCACTATTCATATCAAAAGCAACATCTACTTTTAAACCTAAAGTATTTTCTACTTTTTTTGCTAAAAGTTTCGTAAGCATTTTATTATCATCAATAATTAAAATTTTTTCTTCCATAGCCAACTCTCTTTATAGTTTAAAACTATTATTATACCATATAGAAAATTTACTTTTTATTTTTAAAGTAAAGTTCTAGTAAATTCTAAAGCTTCTTGGGTAATATTTTCCCCACTTACCATTCTAGCAAGTTCTCTTACTCTTTCTTCTTTTTCTATTTTTCTTACCCTACTTTCATTTTCTATTTTTTCTACTAAAAAATGGTTACTTGCTTTTGATGAAAGTTGCGGTAAATGCGAAATTGCAAAAATTTGGTAAAACTTAGCAAGCTCTTTTAAAACTTCAGCTATACTCATTGCTTCTTTGCCACTTAAATTTGCATCGATTTCATCTAAAAATATTATCCCACTAGCTTTATTGGTAACATTACATTCAGTTGCAATAAAAGAAAGTCTTAAACGGTTTATCTCGCCTGAGCTTAAATTTTTCAAACTAGCTTCATTGATATTTAAACTCACTTCATCTTTACCTAAAATACTTAAAGCGCAATCTTTAAGTTCTAATTTAACTTCTTTCATATAAAGTTTTTCAAGATAAAAATTAAGTAATTTTTCAAGCTCTTTTAATCTTTTTTTACGCAAAGTACTTAATTTTTGGCTTTTCTCATCTAAAAGCATTTTAGCATTTTGTACTTTTTCTTCTAATTCCTTTTTTTCAAAACTTAAATTTTCATAATGAGCTAATTCTGCTTTTTTCTTCTCTAAAGCTTCTAAAGCTTCCTCTATGCTTCCATATTTTGAAATCAAAGAAGAAAGTTTTTCTATCCTATCAAGCACTTCTTCTATATCAAAATCAAAATCATCAAAACTTTGATTTTCCCACACTACCCTTAGTTCATTTAAACACTCTGAAAAAAATAAACTATCAACATCACTAATTTGCAAAGCTTCAATCACTGCTGATTCTAATTCAAAAATTCTGCTTGCCCTATTCCAAGCAACATCAATTTTGTCTTTTTTAGAAAGTCTTTTTTTAAAACTCATCAACTCATCAAATTCGCCAATTTTTGGATTAATGCTTTGGATTTTTTGTATTTCAAAGCTCGTAAATTCTTTTAATTCTTCTACCTTTTTTTCTTCTTCTTGAATTTTTTCTAATTTAGTTTTATTTTCCATATATTCTTTATAAATATTTTTATACTCATTTAAAAAATCTTGAAATTTATTATCCTCTTTTGATTGTATAAAATCAAGTAAGTTTAAAAATCTTTCATTTGAGAACTCATTATTTTCCTTAGCTGAAAGATATTTTACAAATTTCTTAGAAAGCAAGGCTAAATTCTTTTTTGAAATAAGTTGATTATTGATAAAATAACGCGAGCTTTTATCTTTTAAAAGTTTAAATACATTTAATTCTTCATTTTCGATACCAAACTCATCTAATTCAAGCTCATCATTTAATAAAACTTCCACCATTTTAGCTTCACTCTCACTTAAAGCAAAAGCTGCCAAAATGGCCTTAAAAAGCACCGATTTTCCAGCACCACTTAAGCCAGTAAAGACAGTAAGTCCAGCTTCTAAGTCTAATTTTGCTTGTTTAAAACCTAAATTTTCTTTAATCAAAATACTTTCTATCATCACTTACCCCAATTTAACTTTTCTTTTAAAACTTGGAAATAATCTCTATCTTTTTTATGTATAAAACTAAGTTCTTTTTTACTAAGTCCTATAAGAATTTTATCATATTCTTTAGGATCAATCACTTCTTGCCCATCTAAGTACAACAAACAATGCTCAACTTTTAGCTCAAGTTCAAAACCATAAGGTAAAACTATAGGCCTTTGAGTTAAAGAATGAGAACAAACTGGAGTTAAAACAAAAATTTCACTCCAAGGATGCACTATAGGTCCACCCGCACTAATATTATAAGCAGTTGAACCACTTGAACTAGCTATGATTAAACCATCTCCATAATAAGCATTAAAAAGTTTATTTTCAAAAAAAACTTCCACATTTGCCATTAAAGCATTATCACGAGAAAAAACTGCGTCATTAAAAGCAAATTTTTTAATGATTTTGTTTTTTTTACAAAGCGTTATTTGAAGCATTTTGGCTTTTTCTATTTTAAAATTACTTTTAAAAAAATCTTTAAAAAAACTTTCTACCTCACTAAAAGAAAAAGCAGTTAAAAAACCTAAATTTCCTGCATTTATACCCAAAATAGGCTTTTTTGCTTGATAAGCTTGTCTGCATAAAGATAAAAGCGTGCCATCCCCACCTAGAGAAATCAAAAAATCTAATTTTTTTAAATCTTTTAGATTAATTTTTTCTTGATCTAGTAATACAAGCTCTATATTTTTTTGCAAAAAAATTGTTTTTAAAAAAGCAATTTGCTCATTTAAATTTGTATTTAACCTGCAAAATAAGCCTATTTTTTGAATTTTTTCTATATTTATATTTTTTTTCATAAAAAAATTATAACAAAACTTAGCTAAGCAAAAGAATAAAATACTATAATAACAAAATTGAACAAAATTAAGCTAAGGAAAAATTTTGAGAACTCATTATAATACAGAGCTTAACATACAAAATGTTGGCGCGGAAGTAACATTATGTGGTTGGGTAAATTCTTACCGTGATCATGGAGGTGTAATTTTTATCGATCTTAGAGATCGTAGTGGACTTATACAGTTAGTATGCGATCCTGCAGATAATCAAGAAGCACACAATATAGCTTCATCAGTAAGAAATGAATATGTTTTAATAGCACAAGGAAAAATTCGCCCACGCGGTGAAGGACTTGTAAATCCAAAATTAAAAACTGGGGAAATAGAAGTTGTTATAAGCAAACTTACTATTGAAAATGAAAGCGCTGTAGTGCCTTTTGCCATAGGTGATGAAAGTGTAAATGAAGAATTAAGATTAAAATATAGATTTTTAGATTTAAGAAGTAAAAAACTTTATGATAATTTTGCTCTAAGATCAACTGCTTGTATTGCAACAAGAAATTCTTTAGCAAAAATGGGATTTTTAGAGGTTGAAACTCCTATTTTAACCAAAGCTACCCCAGAAGGCGCAAGAGATTATTTAGTACCATCACGCGTACATCAAGGTGAATTTTATGCCCTACCTCAAAGTCCTCAACTTTTCAAACAACTTTTAATGTGTTCAGGATTTGATAGATATTTTCAAATTGCAAAATGTTTTAGAGATGAGGATTTAAGAGCAGATCGCCAACCTGAATTTACTCAAATAGACATAGAAATGAGTTTTTGTGAGCAAAAAGATATCATAGCTATGGCAGAAAATTTACTTAAAGATATTTTCAAAGCTTGCGGAAAAGAAATTAGCATACCTTTTAGACAAATGAGTTATAAAGAAGCTATGGAAAATTATGGTTCTGATAAGCCTGATTTAAGATTTGATATGAAATTTATTGATGTAATTGATATTTTTGCAAAATCAAATAACGAAATTTTTGCAAATATTGCAAAAGATACAAAGAAAAATCGCATTAAAGCTTTAAGAGTTCCAAAAGGCGATACGATTTTTTCTAAACGCCAAATGCAAAGATTTGAAGAATTTGTGCGCAAATTTGGAGCGGCAGGGCTTGCATTTATACAAATGAAAGAAGATGGTCCTAAGGGTCCGCTTTGCAAATTCTTTAGTGAAGAGGATTTAAACGCTTTAATTCAAAGATGTGAATTAGAAGTTGGAGATGTAGTATTTTTTGGTGCAGGGGCTAAGAAAACTGTGCTTGATTATATGGGTAGATTTAGATTATTCCTTGCTGATGAAATGAAAATTATTGATGAGGATAAATTAGAATTTTTATGGGTTATTGATTTTCCTATGTTTGAACAAAATGATGATGGAAGCTATTCTGCAATGCACCATCCATTTACTATGCCAAAAAATATTGATGAACAAGATTTAGAAGAAATTAATTCTATTGCGCATGATGTGGTATTAAATGGTGTAGAACTAGGTGGTGGTAGTATAAGAATTCATAAAAGCCCTATCCAACAAAAAGTATTTAAACTTTTAAATATTGATGAAGAAGAGCAAAGAAAGAAATTTGGCTTCTTGCTTGATGCATTAAGCTTTGGAGCACCGCCACATGGTGGTATAGCAATAGGCCTTGATAGACTTATCATGCTTTTAACAAAATCTTCAAGCATTAGAGAAGTTATAGCATTTCCTAAAACACAAAGAGCACAATGTCTTATGACTCAAGCTCCAAGCGAAGTAAGCAATGAACAAATGAGAGAACTAGGTATAAGATTAAGGGAGAATACTAAATGAAACAATTATTTTTAATCATAGGCGCACCAGGTAGTGGCAAAACAACTGATGCAAGCATTATAGCTACAGATGATGCAAATATTACTCATTATTCTACAGGTGATTTACTAAGAGCAGAAGTGGCTAGTGGAAGCAAACTTGGAAAGACTATTGATAGTTTTATTTCTAAGGGAAATTTAGTTCCACTAGATGTAGTTGTTAATACCATCATCACTGCTTTAAAAAATGCACCAACTAACACGATACTTATCGATGGCTATCCAAGAAGTGTTGAGCAAATGCTTGAGTTTGATAAGGTATTAAAAAATCAAAGTGAAGTAAATTTAAAAGGTGTTATAGAAGTTAAAGTTAGCGAAGAAGTTGCTAGAGAAAGAGTTTTAGGGCGTGCTAGAGGTGCTGATGATAACGAAGAAGTTTTCAATAATAGAATGAAAGTTTATTTAGAACCTTTAGAAGAAATAACAAATTTTTATACCAAAGAAAATATCCACCATGTAATCAATGGTGAAAGAAGTATTGAAGCTATCGTAGCTGATATGAAAAATTTAATCAATGATTTATTAAAATAAAGGATAAAAAATGGATATTAGCAAAATCAAAGTTGGAGAAGTACCAAACAAACTTAATGCAGTTATTGAAATTCCTTATGGTTCAAACATTAAATACGAGCTTGATAAAGAAAGCGGAGCCATCATGGTTGATCGTGTGATGTATTCAGCTATGTTTTATCCAGCAAACTATGGTTTTATACCAAATACTCTTGCAGATGATGGCGATCCTATTGATGTTTTGGTTTTAAATGAATACCCTATCCAAGCAGGAGCTGTGATTCCTTGTCGTTTAATAGGGGTATTATTAATGGAAGATGAAAGCGGTATGGATGAAAAATTACTAGCTGTTCCTGTAAGCAAAATTGACCCAAGATATGATAATATTAAAAGTTTAGATGATTTACCAAAAGCAAGCTTAGATAAAATCAAAAATTTCTTTGAAACATATAAAATGCTTGAACCAAACAAATGGGTAAAAGTAAAAGAATTTGCAGGCATTGAAAAAGCAAGTGAAATTTTAGAAAATTCTATTAAAAATTATAAATAATCAAAGTCCTTTTAAGGACTTCACAAAGGATAAAAAATGAAAAGTATTATTGCTTTTAGTATAGCTTTTGTGGTGCTAATAGGCGCTAGTATTGGTTTTTATATGTGGTATTTTGAAGATGATTCAAATACTTATGTATATGATTATAAAAAAAGTAGTTCTTATCAAAGCTACACTCCGCCAAGTACTCAATACAACCAAGAAAGAAATAATATAAGTGATAATACTTATCAACCACAACAAACAGTTCAAGAGCTCTTAAAAGAAGAAACTCCAGTACAAAATAATCCTATCATAGATGAAAATACAAGCACTCAAGAAGTCGCGCCAACAACCAAAACAAATATAGCTGAAGTTTCTAAAAATGAAACTATTACACCTAAAGCAACCCGAGAAGAACACAAAGTTCCAGTTGAAAACAATAAACAAACAAGCGTAAAAAAAGAAAAAACAACAAAATATAAAAATACCATGCAAGAATACATTGCAAAAGGCAAAACTAGCAGATATGAGCCAAGTTTGAGTGATGATTTTGTTAAAGTTTATGTATTAGATGGAAAAAGCTTAAGTGATTATAGAATTGATATGTTAAAAGAAATGATTAATCCTGTTAAAGTTAATTCCCAAGATTATAATTTAACTATTTTTATTGATATGCTTTCAAATGACAATATGAAACTAAGCATATATAATAAAGATATTGTTTTTGCTAAAAATAAGAAAAAATACAATTATGTAGATGTTAAAATTTCTGATTTAAAATTTTTATTTGAAAGAAATGGATATAGTGAATACAGCAATGAAAATCTACTTGAAAAAATCAATCAAAATCTAGCAAGAGAAGATATAATCAAAAGAATCAAAATTCAAGGTTATGCAGACGATAGAGGTAGCACTTTTGCAAACTATATGATAGGGTTAAATAGAGCAATGAACGTGGCTAAACATTTCTTTAGTTTTACTGAGGTTATAGAAATAGAATCTTTAGGAAAAGATACCTACCCTACTAAAGATAAGTCTGATTCTCAAAGACAAAATAATCGTAAAGTAGAAATTAGTTTTTTATAACTAATTTCTAAATTTCAAAACTTCTTTAACAATTTTAAGCTAACATAACAATTTATTTTCATTCTCAAGGTAGCAATTATGTATGATAAATCACTAGAAAAAGAATATTATAAAATTTGCGAAGAACGCGGATATTTTGAAATCAATGGTAATGAAAAAATTCAAGAAAAAGGTAAAAACTTTTGCATTATGATGCCTCCACCTAATGTAACAGGCGTTTTACACATAGGTCATGCTCTAACTTGTACTTTACAAGATATCACAACGCGTTATAAAAGAATGGATGGTTATAAAACCCTTTACCAACCAGGGCTTGATCATGCAGGCATTGCAACACAAAATGTTGTAGAAAAACAACTTTTAGCTCAAGGCATTAAAAAAGAAGAACTTGGTAGAGAAGAATTTATAAAAAAAGTATGGGAATGGAAAGAACAAAGCGGTGGTACCATAGTTAAGCAAATGCGAATTTTAGGTATCACTCCTGCTTGGAGTCGTTTGCGCTTTACTATGGATGAAGGTTTAGTAAATGCGGTAAAAAAAGCCTTTGTAGATCTTTATGACAAAAAGCTTATTGTGCGTGGAAATTATATGGTAAATTGGTGCACTCATGATGGAGCATTAAGCGATATAGAAGTAGAACATAAAGAAAATAAAGGAAAATTATATTATTTAAAATATTTCTTAGAAAATTCTCAAGAATACATCGTAGTAGCCACTACAAGACCAGAAACTTATTTTGGTGATAGCGCTGTGATGGTTAATCCAAACGATGAAAGATTTAAACACTTAATAGGCAAAAATGTCATTTTACCTTTAATAGATAGAAAAATTTCTATTATTGCTGATGAGCATGTAGATATGGAATTTGGTACAGGCTTTGTGAAAGTAACCCCAGCACATGATCATAATGACTATGAAGTAGGCTTAAGACATAAACTTGAATTTATTACTATCTTTAATGAAAAAGGTATTTTAAATGAACATTGCTTGCATTTTAAAGGCTTAGAAAGATTAGATGCAAGAGATGTTATTATAAAAGAATTACAAGAAAAAGGTTTTGTTGAAAAAATAGAAGACTATACTAATCAAGTAGGATATTGTTATCGTTGTAAAAATGTAGTTGAACCTTACATTTCTAAACAATGGTTTGTAAAAAATGAAATCGCAAAAGAAAGTATAGAAAAAGTTAATCTTGGTGGAAGCAAATTCTACCCTGCGCATTGGATTAATAGTTTTAATGCTTGGATGAGGGATTTAAAAGATTGGTGTATTTCAAGACAACTTTGGTGGGGTCATCAAATTCCTGTGTATTATTGTGAATGCTCACATGAATGGGCAAGCGAAGAAACTCCAAGTCAATGTCCAAAATGCCAAAGCACTAATTTCAAACAAGACCCTGATGTTTTAGATACTTGGTTTTCTTCAGGTCTTTGGGCTATGAGTACTTTAGGTTGGGGTAATAAAGACTGGGGTAAAAACACACTTTGGCATGAAGATGACTTAAAAGATTTCTATCCAAATTCTTTATTAATCACCGGTTTTGATATTTTATTTTTCTGGGTTGCTAGAATGATGTTTCAAAGTACTAATGCATTAGGTGAGCTTCCTTTTAAAGATATATATTTGCATGCTTTGGTTAAAGATGAGCAAGGTAGAAAAATGAGTAAGTCTTTAGGTAATGTCATTGATCCTGTGCAAAGTGTGGATGAATACAGTGTTGATATCTTGCGTTTTACTCTTGCTCTTTTAGCTATCCAAGGTAGAGATATAAAATTAAGCAATGACAAACTTATACAAGTTAGAAATTTTACGAATAAGCTTTATAATGCAAGCAAATTTTTACTTTTAAATGAAGAAAAATTTGAAGATTTAGATAAAAGCAAAATTCAAACTAACTTGGCAAAATACATGCTGTCTCGTTTTGAAGTATGCGTAAAAGAAACAAGAGAAAATTTAGATAATTACCGCTTTAATGATGCAGCAAATACTTTGTATAGATTTTTCTGGGATGAATTTTGTGATTGGGGGATTGAGCTTAGTAAGGCTGAAAAATCAAGCATAAAAGAGCTTGGAAGTATTTTTAAAGAAGCATTAAAACTTTTAAATCCTTTTATGCCATTTATTAGTGAGTATTTATATCATGAGCTAAGCAAAACTTCTATCCAAACTCATGATTCTATAATGATTTCAAGATATCCTAAATTTAATTCCAGAAATGAAAAAATAGAAAAATTATTCAATATCATTATAGAAAGTATAGTGAGTTTACGCCGCGCAAAAACCTTAGTAGAACTTGCAAATGCAAAAATTCAAAAAGCTTGTATAAAATTAAACGATGAGAGTTTAATGGCTGAGTTAAAAAATTACACTAATTTCATCTCAACACTTGCAAAATGTGAAAACATCGAATTTATTAGTACAAATTTAGAAAAATCCATTAGAGATGTAAGCGAGAATTTAGAAGTATTTATACCAACTCAAGATCTTGATTTAAGCGGTGTTTTAAATAGACTTAATAGTCAAAAAACAAAACTTGAAAAAGAATTTAACAAGCTAGATGCTATGATGAAAAATGAAAAATTTATTTCTAATGCACCGGCTGCGGTTGTTGAGCAAAATAAAACTCAACTTGAAAGCATTAAAACTCAACTTGAAAAAATCAATGATGAAATTTCTAATTTAGAAGGCTAATAAGTGATAAAAGTACAAAATCTTAAAAAATATTATGGCAAAGAATTAGTTATAAATGATGTTTCTTTAGAAATTAAAGAAGGAGAAATTTATGCTCTTGTTGGACACAGCGGGGCAGGAAAATCAACTTTGCTAAGATGTATTAATGGTTTGGAAAATTATCAAAGTGGTAGCGTAGAAGTTTTTGGTAAAGAAATAGCTACCTTAAAAGAAAAAGAGTTAAGAATATTTAGAAAAGATATAGGAATGATTTTTCAGCATTTTGCACTTATGAGTAGAAAAAATGTATTTGAAAATGTAGCTATGCCTTTAGAAATTCATAATTTTGACAAAAGCGCAATTCAAAAAAGAGTTAATGAGCTTTTAGATCTTGTGGGACTTTTAGCTAAAAGCAAGGCATATCCAAATGAACTAAGTGGTGGGCAAAAACAAAGGGTAGCCATAGCTAGAGCCCTTGCTTTAAATCCTAAAATTTTACTAAGCGATGAAGCTACTTCTGCACTTGATCCAAATACCACAAACAATATTTTAGAGCTTATTGCTAAAATCAATCAAGAATTTAACATCAGCGTAGTATTAGTAACTCATGAAATGGAAGCAGTAAAACAAATAGCACAAAAGGCTGTATTATTAGAACATGGACAAATCATAGGTCAAGGAAAAATCGAAGATTTATTTTTAAAGCCAAGTGAAAAAATGCGTGAATTCCTAGGTGAAAGTGATTTTTTACCACAAAATGGAGTTAATGTGCGCTTATATTTTTGCAAAGAAAAAGCAAATCAAAGCATTATCACTCACATGGCTAGAAGTTTAAATATTGATTTTAATATAGTTTGGGGCAAGATAGAAAAACTAAACAACAATGCTTTAGGAAATTTGGTGATTAATATAGAAGCTAAAGATCAAGAAAAAGTTTTAAAATATTTACAAGAAAATGGCGTTATTTGGGAGCTTGTGTAATGAATTTAGAAGCAATTTTAAGAAATTTTGAAAACATACTTTATCCAGCATTATTAGAAACTCTTTATATGAGTTTTACAGCCACTTTTTTAGCCTTTTTAATCGCACTTATCCCTGCAATTGTGCTTACTGTTACTGATAAAGGTGGCTTATGTGAAAACAAAAGCATTTATAGCGTGCTTGATTTTGTTATCAATATTTTAAGATCTTTTCCATTTTTAGTACTCATTGTAGTTTTAAGTCCTTTTACAAAATATCTCATTGGTATTAGTATAGGCACAACTGCCACAATAGTACCACTTACTATAGGAATTGCACCTTATTTAGCTAAAATGATTGAAAGTGCATTTAAAGAAATTGATCCTGCTATCATTGAAGCAGCAAGATCTTATGGTGCTAGCAAAGCGCAAATTATCTTTAAAGTAATGTTTAGTGAAGCTTTGCCAAGTATTATTAGTGGTATCACTTTGATTTTAATCATCGTAATAGGATTTTCTGCTATGGCAGGAACTGTTGGTGGTGGTGGTTTAGGTGATGTGGCTATTCGTTATGGTTATGAGCGTTTTAGAACTGATATTATGATTCAAACCGTTGTGGTTTTAATTGTTTTAGTTCAAATCATACAATTTATAGGAAATATTCTTTATAAAATTACCAAAAGATAAACAATGAAACATAAACTTGGTATTTTGCTAGCAGCAACTAAAAATTCAAGCTTTACCATAGGAACTTTACTCATTAATATCATGGATGTTATGGGTAAGAAAGTAGATATATTTTATATTTTACATGATGGTTTTAGCTTGAATGATCAAAATATCATGCAAAAAATTGTTAAAAACAAAACAATTAAATTCATTCCTTTTACCCAAGAAGATTTTTTAGCTACTCTTGGTAAAAATCAAAACGATATTAATAATTTATTTTTCTTAAAAAGATGGACGCATATGGCTTTTGCAAGATTTGAAGCTTTTAAGTTTTTAGATGAATGCGAGAGTATTATTTATCTTGATTTTGATGTTTTACTTTTAAAAAGCATAGATGAACTTAGCAAATTAAGAGCTAGAAAATATCATTTTGGCGCAAGATTAGGTAAAACTTTACTTCAAACAGCTCTGCCTTTGGAAAAAAATCATAATAATAAGCGTGTATATCAAACAGGGATTTTAGTTTTTACTGATCTTATACCAAATCCTTTACAGTGTTATCAATTTATCTATAACTATCTTTCACAAAATACTAAAAACTGGCAAGATCAAGGAATTTTTTCCTTAATGGCTTATGAAAATCACTTTAAAGTCAAAGATTTAAAAGACAAATACACAGGAAGCACTCATTATCTTACAAATCTTACGCAAAATGCCTCTATAGTTCATGCTTGTGGAACTAATAGTCGCTTTTGGAATAGTAAATTTTGCAATCAAACATGGCCTAAATGGCAAGAATACTATGAAAAATGGCTAAAACTTAGCGGAAGCAAATATACAGGAACTTTTTATAAAGATAACAAACAATCCGTCCAACGTACAAGATATCATTTATCATACAAGCTAGGCTATGCTTTTATAGAATGTGCTAAAAATAAGAAAAAAATTCCTTTTTTGCCTTTTACCTTGTTAAAGATTTACTATAAACACACAAAACTTGCCAAGCAATATCAAAAAGATTTAAAGACAAAACCTTATCTTAAACTTCCACCTTTATCAAGCTATGATGATTATAAAAGCGAAGGTATTAAAAACCAAAATACTTATTCTTACAAAATTGGACAAGCACTCATTAAGGCTCAAAAAAATTGGCATAAGGGTGGTTATGCGGATTTTATAAAAGAACTCAAACATTTTGCCAAAGAATACAAAAACAAACAAAAATAAAACTTTTCCTATCTTATTAATATTTTTACAATATAATCAAATATTTTAAAAACTATAAAAAGGAGTTAAAATGAAATTGTTAAAACTGCTCACTGCAAGCACAATTTTAGGTGCAAGTTTATTTGCTAATGAAGTTATCAAAGTAGGTGCAACACCAGTACCTCACGCTGAAATTTTAGAACAAACTAAAGATTTATTAAAAAAAGAAGGTTACACATTAGAAATTAAAGAATTTAATGACTATATTTTACCAAATCTTAGCACAGATAGCAAAGAACTTGATGCAAATTTCTTCCAACATCAGCCTTATTTGGATGAGTTTAATGCTAATAAAGGCACAAAATTAATTAGCGTTGCAAAAGTTCATATCGAACCAATGGCTGTTTATTCTAAAAAATATAAAAACATCCAAGATCTTCCACAAAATGCTACCATAGCTGTACCAAATGATCCAACAAATGAAAGCAGAGCTTTAGATATTATCGCTAGTACCAAGCTCGTTAGTTTTGAAAATAGCGCATTAAAAACTCCACTTGATATTAAAGATAATCCAAAAAATATCAAATTTAAAGAGTTAAAAGCAGCACAACTTCCAAGAGCTTTAGATGATGTTGATTTTGCAGTGATTAACTCAAACTATGCTTTATCAGCAAATTTAAATCCTGTAAAAGATTCTATTTTAATAGAAAGTAAAGAAAGTCCTTATGCAAATATCTTAGTAACCACTCAAGATAATAAAGATAACCCTAAAATCAAAGCTTTAGTAAAGGCTTTACAAAGTCAAAAAGTAAAAGATTTTATCAATGAAAAATACCAAGGTGCAGTGGTCCCTGCATTTTAAAAATAACCTTGAGTTTTAAAACTCAAGGTTATTTATTTTTAATAAGTTCTGTGGTAATTTTAGCTATTTCTAATTCTTCTTCTGTTGGAACAATTAAAATTTTAATTTTAGAGTCTTCTTTACTAATCTCGCCATTTCTAAGCTGTGCATTTTTATCTAAATCTATATCAAATCCTAAATGCGCTAGTCTTTGACAAACTTTTGCTCTAACAATATCATCATTTTCGCCTATACCAGCTGTAAAAATCAACGCATCAACTCTAGGTAAAATCGCAAAATATGAACCAATATATTTACTCAAACGATAACAAAACATATCAAGAGCAAGTCTTGCTTTTTCGTTATTTTGTTCAATTTGAGCTTCAATATCTCTAAAATCATTAAACCCACAAATTCCATAAACACCACTTTTTTTATTCATTATAGTATCTAAATCAGACGGGTTTAAATTTAATTCTTTTGCTAAAAATGGCAATACAGCAGGATCAATATCTCCACATCTAGTCCCCATGATCAAACCTTCTAGCGGTGTAAAGCCCATAGAAGTATCTACGCATTTTCCATTTTCTATAGCACAAACACTCGCACCATTTCCAAGATGAGCGCTAATTGCATTAAATTTATTAATATCTTTACCAAGTATATGTGCAGCTTGCTTGCTTACATAAGAATGTGATGTACCGTGAAAGCCGTATTTTCTAACTTGATGTTTTTCATAAAACTCATAAGGCAATGCATACATATAAGCATAATCAGGCATACTTTGATGAAAAGCTGTGTCAAAAACTGTCACATTAGGAACTTTTGGAGCAGCTTTTATCATAGTTTTAATGCCTATTAAATGCGCAGGGTTATGTAAAGGTGCTATGTGAGCAACTCTATCAATTTCTTTTAAAATTTCATCATCTACTAAACAATGTTTGGTTAAATTTGGACCTCCATGAACTATCCTATGTCCACACCCATCAAGTTCATTTAAATCATGTAAAATTCCACTTTGAGCAAATAATTCATTTGCTAATTCAATACCTTGCTCGTGATCTTTAATCGCTAATTCTTTTTGGTATTTTTGACCATTTTTTAGATCTTTTAATTCTATTTTAGAGCTTTGCTCGCCTATTTTTTCCACTAAACCAGATGCTAGGGCTTCATCTTTTTCAAAAAGCTTAAATTTAATTGAAGATGAACCTGAATTTAAAACTAATATTTTCATTTTTCTCCTTATTCCTGTGCTTGAATAGCACTTAAAATCACAGTATTTACAATATCTTCTACCAAACAACCTCTACTTAAATCATTAATTGGTTTTTTAAGACCTTGTAAAATCGGGCCAATAGCTAAAGAATTTGCTGTTCTTTGCACTGCTTTATAGCAAATATTTGCCGCATTTAAATCAGGAAACACATATACATTTGCCTTTCCTGCTACTTTAGAATTTGGCATTTTGCTTTTTGCTGTTAGCATATCATATGCTGCATCAAATTGTATAGGACCTTCTAGCTCAAGTTGAGGATATTTTTCTTTAGCTATTTTAGTAGCTTCTTTAATTGCATCCACGCTAACCCCACTTCCGCTATCTCCACTAGAATATGAAAGCAAAGCCACTTTAGGATCAAGTCCAAAAGCCTTAGCACTATTTGCACTCACATAAGCAATTTCAGCAAGTTGTTCAGGGGTTGGATTTGGCATAACAGCACAATCAGCAAAAACCAAAACCTTATCTTCTAAAGACATAAAAAACATACCAGAAACCAAACTCACATCAGGTTTTGTTTTGATAATTTGCAAAGCAGGACGAATAGTTTCAGCAGTAGTTGTACTTGCACCACTTACCATAGCATGCGCTTTTTGAGTATGTACAAGCAAGGTCGCAAAATATGTTTTATCTTGTACTAACTTTTTAGCTTCTTCTTTACTCATACCTTTGCTTTTTCTAGCTTCATACAAAAGCTCTTCAAATTCTTCATTATATTGAGAATTTTTAGGATTTATAATACGTACACCATCGATATTAATATTTAAACTATTAGCTTTAGCACAAATTTCATTGCTATCGCCTAGTAAAATCAAATCAACAATCTCATTTTGCATTAAAAACTCACTAGCTTTTAATACTCTTTCATCAAAACTTTCAGGTAAAACCACTATTTTTTTATCTGCTTTTGCTTTTTCAAAAAGCTCATAAGAAAATCTTGCCTGAGTTTTATAGGTATATTCTTGTAATAAATCTTGAGTAAAATCTTCATTTTCTTTTAACAAAACAAAGTCGCTAAGCTTTTGGCTTAGTAAGAAATTTAACATAGTATGACTTTCATCTTGACTTTTTGCATATAAAGGAGTGTTCAACTCTTTAGCTAAGGCTATATTTAAACTCAAATCACCCATCAAACCAAAATCATCTACTCCAACCACTATAACAAAATCATTTTCATTTTTTATTTTTTCATAATCTTGAATTATTTTTTTAAAAAAATCATTTGAATTTTGAGTAAATTTGCTTTGATAATTATTTTTTTCAAAACTACTAAAAAAATCTAGCTTGAAATTGGTTTTTGAGCATATTAAAGCAATTTTTTCTTTATTTTTCTCACAAAAAATAGGAAAATAAAAAGCTATTTTACCTTGAACTTTTTCTAAAGACTGTGTTAAAAATTTCTCATCAATACAATTTAATAAAAACATGGATTTCATTTTTTCCTCTTTTTTAACAAAATAATTGTTTTTTTGTAATATAATAATTTTAAAATTCATCATAATAATATAAGGTTATAAAGCTATGAAATTTAAAAATGTTAATTTTTACTTGTTACCTTTTGTAATGTTTGGTTGTAGTGCCACAGTCGATCCACATATTAATATGAAACCTCCAACTTATGTAGAAGAATTAGCTCCAAAACAAAATCATAACACCCAAAGTAATCCTGGATCGCTGTTTGGTAAAGGAGATAATCCTTTGTTTTCTGATAAAAAAGCAATGAATGTAAATGATTTAGTTACTGTGGTCATTAGAGAAAATGCTACACAAAACTCGCAAGGCTCTAAAGCTACAAGTAAAAATAATAATGTTAATTTAGGTGGAGGACAAATAACCACTGGTGCTGGACTTAGCAAAGCTAGAGATTTTATCAATGATTATACAAATATAGGTTATACCACAGCAAGCACTTCACAATATCAAGGCACAGGAAGTCAAACTAGAAGTGAAAATTTCCAAACCACTATTTCTGCTAGAGTGATTAAAGTTTTATCTAATGGAAATTATTTTATAGAAGGAAGTCGTGAGCTTTTAATTAATGGGGAAAAGCAAATCATTCAGCTAAGCGGGGTTATAAGGCCTTATGATATTTCTCAAGATAACATGATAGATAGTAAATATATAGCAGATGCAAAAATTCTTTATAAAACTGAAGGTGATATAGATAAATCAACGCGTAAGCCTTGGGGGACAAAATTCATGGAAACCATTTGGCCTTTTTAGGCTAAATGGTTTTACATAAAACTTGGTGCATCATTAGAAAATAAAATCAAATCTCCATTTTGAGTTAATTTTGATAAAGCTTGCACAAGTTGAGATTTTTCTTTTAATACATAAAAATCTAATGTAATATGTTTTTGTAAAATCACACTATTAGCTTCTGAAGTAATAATTACAAAATCAAAACATTCATTAATTATCTTACATAATTTTATATTTTCTTCTTCATTAACTTCAACTATACCAGGAGTTACTAAAACTTTTCTTCCTTGATAACTTTTGCAAAGCTCATAGCTTTGACTCATACCTTTAAAATTTCCATTAAAACCATCATCTATGATAAATTTAGGTTCTTTAGAAATCACCTGCAAACGATGCTCTACTGCTTTTAAATTTGATACACTTTTTATAATATTTTCTATTTTTATTCCTAAATAATGAGCAAGCAAAATACATACACTAATATTATAAGCATTAAAAGCACCTAATAAATTTGCATGAAAATCATAAATATCATCATCTAATCTTATTTTAAAATCTAAACCTTCTAAACTTGCCCTAACATCACTTAAACAATCATCATAAAATTCATTTTCATATAAGGTGCTTGAGTGTAAAAAGTATTTTTCCAAACGCTTGGATTTTAAAGCTTGCAACTTAGCTCTGCGGATATTATCTTGAGTTTTAAAATACTCCAAATGCGCTAAACCAATCTCACCAACTATGCAAATTTGAGGATTTAAAAACTCTGTAATTTCTAAAATATCATTTTGTTCTCTTGCACCAGCTTCTACGATATAAATTTCAGTATTATTTTCTAAATTTTCATTGATATCTTTTACTATA
Organism: Campylobacter sp. FU_520; assembly: GCF_025772385.1. NCBI lineage: Bacteria > Pseudomonadati > Campylobacterota > Epsilonproteobacteria > Campylobacterales > Campylobacteraceae > Campylobacter > Campylobacter sp. FU_520. Next base: position 110,774 of record NZ_JAKMRZ010000001.1, read on the forward strand.
CCCATAAAAGTATTAACGCTTCTTGGAGTTTTATAACACTTAAACTCATCTTTTAAAAGTTCGTATAAAAAATTTTTTATACTTGTTTTTCCAAAACTTGCAGTAATTAGTATAATTTTTAATTTTGGATTATCACAAATCTTTTTATTTGCCTTTTTTATAAATGTATTTTGGTTTATTTTTTCTACTAAAAAGCTAAATAAAAATGCAGCTACTAAAGCTTCCAAACCTATCCAAAAAAATGGCATAAATACTAAAGTAAAAAGCGACAAAAATAAAAAATAACGCTTAATCCTAGCAGTAAAAACTAGCTTTTTATCTAAATTTTTATATAAATATCCACCATATAGTAAAGATAAAGCAAAAACTATAAAATATAAATAAAAATTTCCACTATATAAAGAAAACACAAAAGCAAAATAAGGAATTATTAAAAAATATAAATGCCACAAAGGCTTAGCAAAATGTAAAATTATGCGTGAAAATTTATAAGAGTACCATTGCAAAGCTAAAATCAGGTAAAATCCGAGTAAAAAATTCAAACTTAAAAAAGCTATCATACTAATCATTTTTTAAAAATTCCTCATGTATTTTTTCACTTATAAAATCAGCATGTTTTAAAAAGAAAAAATGATCCCCATCTAATGCAAAAAAATTTCCTTTTTGTGCCAAAGAGTGGATAATCGCTCCACTTTTTAAAGGCGTAGCCTTATCTTCATTACCCCAAAAAATCAAAATAGGGTTTTTAAGCTTTTGAAATTCATTTTCTAAATTTTCATTAACAACCTTCTTAAAGGTTTCATACATCACTTCACTCATACCTTGAGCGTCTTTGCTAATAAAAAATTTCCTCCAAAAATCCCCATAAGGAAGATTTTTTAAAATTTTAAACAAGGCTATTTTAAACCTCACTTTAAAGCTTTTTGGCAAAACCACACCTGCACTAGAGAGTAAAATCAAACCCTGAAAATTAGCATTTTGACACATAATAGTCGCAACTTTTCCACCAAAAGAATGTCCCATTAAATAATCTGCCTTTTGCTCAATTGTAGTTAAAAAGTCTTCTATAACCTTAGCATAAGCATAAGAATCCATAGCTGCATCTATGCTTGAATTTCCAAAACCAGGCAAATCTAAATAAATTTGTTTAAAATCATTCAAAGGCTTTTCAAAAGCTTGTTTCATAAGCTCTTTATTAGCACCCCAACCGTGTAAAATAAGAATTGTTTTTTCGCATTTTGGATTGATGATTTCATAACTTAAATTATAAAAATATCCATTAGAATATACTCTAGTTTTTGCCATTTCTAGCCTTTTTTATCTTTATAAATCTTTTCTAAAAGCATTACAGCTTCATTTAAACGCTCATATTCTTCAAAGCTTAAAAGCACGGCTTCAAATTTATTATTTTTTACTATCACCACCCTGCTATTTTCACTTTTTTTTGTTTTTTCAAGCATAGTACTGAAATTTCTTACCACTTCAGTTGCAGTATAAATTTCATCTTTGCTAAAAGTAGCCATGATTATAATTTACCTTTTTGTCCATTAATGCTGTGAATAAAAGCATAATCGATCTTAATTTGCTTTTCTAGCTCTATATTTTTTGCTAAATTATCAACTGTATTAGTAAAATCTTCAAATAAATAATTTGCCAATGATCCTGGATTTGGATTGATCTCATTTAAATAAACCTCATCACCTATCACAAAAAAATCACAGCGAATCAAAGCTCCTTTAAATAAAGGATTATAAATTCTCGTAAAATTATCCCTTAGTTTTTGTTTTAATTCTTCACTAATATTTGCTTCACTTACTTTAGAACTTTCTGAAAAACCTAAATATTTTTGTTCAAAATCTAAAATTTCATTTTTTCTAGGCTCTTCAATGATAGAAAATTCCATTCTTTCATCTATCATACAACCTGCTAAGTTATATTCTTTAATATTGCTTACAAATTGTTCTACCACTACATCCTCATCAAATTCAAAAGCAACATCTTTAGCATATTTAAGCTCGCTTTCATCTTTAACTATGCTTATACCTATACTACTACCCAATCTTGCAGGCTTTAAAATACAAGGAAAGCCTAAAGAAATATTTTGCTCTTTATGTAAATTTAAAACCTTATAATCAAGTGTTTTTACCCCTACGCTTTGTGCATAAAGTTTAGTTAAAACCTTATTAAAAGATAAAGCACTAGCTTCTATGCGCGGTCCTATGTATTTTATACCATAAAAATCAAGCAAAGCAGCTATTTTGCCATCTTCACCATCTTTTCCATGTACGATATTTATCGCTATATCAATGTCAAGTTTTTTCTCACCTAGCATAGTTTTTATAAAAAATCCACCCTGCTTTAGCACCAAGGCTTTTTCTTTTTTATAAGCACCACTGCTAAAAGTTTTTGCATTCATTTTTTCTTCATCTATAAGAAAAAATTCCTTATTTTTATCACAAAATATAAATTTTTTTTGTGCTTTGAGTACTTTTTTTAATACTACAGCACTTACAATGCTAATTTCATGTTCATAAGAATTTGCACCAAAAATTACACCATATATCATTATATTTTTCCTTTTACTATGCTAATTTTTTCAAAGCCTCTTTAATAAGCTCACTAGTATTTTTACTCTCACAAGTTCTTAAAACTTTTAAAATATTTTCTTGTTTAAAGCCAAGTGAAAGTAAAGCTGCCAAAGCTTGCGCTTGATCTTGATTGGAATTTTCTATATTGATTTTTGCATCACTTAACTCAGCTATAATTCTTTTTGCACTCTTTGGACCAATACCAGGAACCTTTTTAAAAACACTTTCATCGCCATTTTGTAAAGCCGCATAAAAAGTATTAGTATCTAAGCTTGAGCAAAGAGCCATAGCAGTAGTTGCTCCTATACCACTAATTTTGATTAATAATTCAAACATTCTTTGCTCGTTAATGTCTAAAAATCCATATAATTTATGAGAGTCTTCTTTAATAATTTGAGTGATTAAAAACTCAACCTCTTGATCTTTTTCAAAATTACTTGAGCAAAAAAGCGACACATAAATACCATAACTTACTCCACTTGAAGTTTTTAAAATTACAAAAGTAGGTTCTTTTTTACTCACTATTCCTTCAATCGCCACTATCATTTAGCTTCTTCCTTATAATTACCAATAGAGCGAATTTCATAAACACTTAGTCCATCTTCAGCATCTATTTTTTCAAGCTCAAAACACTCAATCATCTCATCATTACGCGGATGATAGCTTAACTCTTTTCTAGGATTTAATAAAACAAATTTAACCTCATTTAAATCCATCCATTTTCCACTTTTATTAATAATTTTTGATTTTAAAAGTTCATCTTGAATTTTTTTAAGCTTTTCTATATTTGCTTTTTCTTCCTCTTTTAAAGTTTCTATCTTATTAGCTAAAATATTTAAATTTTCAATCTTTTGATTAAAATCTTTAATAGTAATCTTATAAGCTTGTGGTATAGCTCTTTTTGCGCTCATTAATTCTTTTACCTTTTGCTGTAAAATTCTCACAGAATCTTTACTCACATGGATAGTATGCTTGGTTTCTTCAATTTCTTTGACTAAATTTTCTTGTTCTTTTTTCAACTCTTCAATATGCAAAAGTATTTCCTCGCCACTTTTTTCTTTATCAAAAGCTTTGAGATCTTGAATTACAAGTTTATTACCACTTCCTTGAATTTTTTCAACGCGGATTAAACTTTTAGCACTACATAAACAATTTCCACCAAGTTCTTGTATATAAATTTCATCAGCAATAATCTCCCCACCCACAGCCTTTTTAATATTTACTTTTTTAGCCTTGATAGAGCCATTTTCTAAAGTTTCAGCAAAAACTTCCTCAGCCTCACAATATCCTCTTAAAATATTAACCTCAACCTTTTGCCCTATAATAGTGCTTTTATGATGCATATTACCTTTAAGAATTACTTTTTTACCTCTTAAGACAGAATCTTGAGCCATATTACCAGTAACTTCTAATTCCTGAGCCTCAACAGTAATCCTAGAACCTATTGCATCTTCTAAGCTATTTGTATTTTTAATCACAATAATAACTTGTTTATCAAAACCCGCCCAAATAGAACCCGTACTTTTAAAATCAACCTTGTTAAACTCTAAATAATTTTCTATCTCATAAATAGATTTTTTTTGGATAATAAAGCCATCTTTTTTGGCAATATATTTTATACTTTCATCATCTTCTTTAACTTCAAAATTATCAGAACAAATAACTTTTTCTTTGTTTGTTTTTGGCGGGAGGGCTTTTAAAATTTTAAATCTTAAATCTTTACCATCACTACCCTCTTTTGGTTTAATCCTCTCAATAGCCACCTCATCTTTTCCTATAGGTGCTACATAGTTTCTATTCATCACATCATTGTGTTTTTTTAGATTTTCTAGATAATGATATTTGATTTCTTCATTTGTAGGCTCTTGCGGATTAACTCCCTTACATACTTCAAATTCAACTTCAAAATCAAATTTTTGCTTTTCTTTAACTTTAGTATTAAAATCAATAATTTGCTTTTTAAAATCAAAAATTCTAAATCCAAGCAAATATTTCTCTTTTATCATCGCTTTGTAAATAGCCTCTAAAAGCTCTAGTGCTAATTTATCATGAAAAATAATAGCTTCACTAGCTCTAACACTAGCTTTTAATAAAGTACAAAGCTCATTAACATGCAAGCTAACTTCAAAAGTTGGTATGCGTGCAAATTTTTTAAAATAAATTTCTATTTTATACTCTTGCTCTATACTTAAATCATGAATTAAAAATTTTTCATTTTCTTCAAAAATTTTTAATTCTTTTTCATTAACTTTTATCCATTCTTGATTATCATAAGTATAAGAAGTACTAAAACTTAACAATCTAAAATCAAGTTCATCAACTTCGCATTTATTTTCAGAAGCAAATATCAAAAGCTCTTTATAAGGGTCTTTAGTATATAAAATTTTCTTCTCTTCCATAGCTTAAGCTTCCTTATTGTGTATAAAATTTTGATTTTAGCAAAAATAAAATCAAAATTTAGTTAAAATTATTGCTACTAAAAAATTTTATAATACTCAAACTAATGTTTAAAGAATGAAAATTAATGAAAAAAAATATTATTTTTAAAAATTTCATCATCAATGCCTTGGGAATTTTATTTTCTAGGATTATGGGTGTTTTAAGAGATATTGTTTTAGCTTTGTACTTAGGAGCTGGAATTTATAGTGATATTTTCTTTGTGGCTTTAAAAATGCCTGCTTTTTTTAGAAGAATTTTTGCAGAAGGGGCTTTTGGACAAGCTTTTTTACCAAGTTTTTTAAAAGCAAGTAAAAAAGGTGCTTTTTGTATAAATGTCTTATTACAATTTAGTATAATTGTTTTTTTAACCTGTGTTTTAGTGAGTTTTTTTGCTGAATTTTTTACAAAGATTTTTGCCTTTGGTTTTAACAAAGAAACGATCATTCTAGCTGCGCCTTTAGTTTCTATTAATTTTTGGTATTTGTTTTTTATTTTTTTAGTAACTTTTTTAGGCTCTTTGTTAAATTATAAACAAAATTTTTTCATCACTTCTTTTTCTGCTTCATTTTTTAATCTTTTTGTTGTGATTGCAGGATTTTTTGTCACTCAAGATAAACCTTTAGAAGCTTTGTATTATTTTTCGTATGCGACTGTTTTAAGTGGTCTAGCTCAACTTATATGGCATATTTTTGCTTTAAAAAATACTAAAATTTTAAAAAGCATGTATTTAAGCATAAAACTTAAAAAAACAAAGACTAATTTAGATAAATTTCATTCTACTTTTACTCATGGACTTTTAGGCTCTTCAGCAAATCAAATTAGTTCATTATTAGATACTACTATAGCTAGTTTTTTAATGGCTGGAAGTATTTCGTATTTGTATTATTCTAATAGAGTTTTTCAGCTTCCTTTAGCTCTTTTTGCAATCGCTCTAAGTCAAGTAAGTTTTCCCAAAATACTAAGACATTTAAAAGCAAATGAAGAACAAAAAGCCTTAGCTTTTATGCAAAAAGCTTTTGAGTATTTAAGCGTGCTTTTGATTTTAGCTAGTATAGTGGGGATTATTTTAGCTAAAGAAATTGTGGAGTTTTTATTTCAAAGAGGAAATTTTAATCAAGAAGATACAAAAATCACTGCATTTTTATTACAAGCTTATCTTTTAGGACTTTTACCTTTTGGTTTGCAAAAACTTTTTTCTTTATGGCTTTATGCTAAATTTAAACAAAAAATAGCCGCTATAATAGCCTTTAAAACACTTTTTATATCAGCATTTTTTAGCATAGTGATTATTTTACTTATTAAAGAAGAAGCTTATAAGAGCTTAGGTATTGCACTAGCTTCATCTATTAGTGCTTTTTATTTATTATATGCTAATATTAAAGAATTTGGCTTTAAAAATCTTTGGGGTATTTTTAGGGTTAAATTTTGGCTTATTAGCATAGTATTTTTAAGTTTATTTGCTTTAGGCTTATTTGAAATTAAAGATATTTTAATACAATTTTTAATTGGAATTTATCATTTTTTTAAAGGTTTGTTTTAATGGTTTTTTTTGATAGTGTTTTAAAGAAAAAATGCGAATTTATTTCACATGAGGCAAAAAAAGCAAATATTTATCTATGCGGGCCTACTGTATATGATGATGCGCATTTAGGACATGCAAGAAGTAGCGTGTGTTTTGATTTTTTAAGAAGAGTTTTGCTAGCAAATGATTATGAAGTGGTTTTTGCTAGAAATTACACTGATATTGATGATAAAATCTTAAAAAAAATGCAAGAGAGTGGTAAAAGTTTAGAAGAAATTACAAATTTTTATATTAAAAGATATGAAGAGGATATGCAAGCGCTTAATATCTTAGAACCTGATTTTAAACCAAAAGCTACAGCTTATATTGAGCAAATGATTATATATATAGAAAAACTTTTAGAATTAAACCTAGCTTATAAACTTGAAGATGGAATTTATTTTGATACTAGCAAAGATGATAAATACTTTTATATCTCTAAAAGAAATTTAGAAGATAATCAATCACGCCTAGAAGAAAGCGTGGCTAAAAAAAATGATAGTGATTTTGTTTTATGGAAATTTGATGAAAAATTTTATCCTGCAAGTTTTGGCAAAGGAAGACCAGGTTGGCACACAGAATGTGTTGTGATGATAGAAAGTATTTTTAAAGATAAACTTGACATTCATGCAGGGGGTATAGATTTGCTTTTTCCTCATCATGAAAACGAAGCTTGTCAGTGTCGTTGTAAAAACAATCATGAATTAGCTAATTTTTGGTTACACAATGGCTTTGTACAAATTAATGGTGAAAAAATGAGCAAAAGCTTGGGAAATAGCTTTTTTCTAAAAGATTCTTTAAAACTTTTTAGTGGAGAGGTTTTGAGATTTTATCTTTTAAGTGTGCATTATAGAGCGCATTTTAACTATGCTTTAGAAGACTTACAAGCTGCTAAAAAAAGACTTGATAAATTTTATCGCTTAAAAAAACGCTTAAATTTAAATGCTTTTATAGATGAAAAAATTACCATAGAAAGTGAAGTAGCTAAAAATATCTTAGAAGTTTTAAATGATGATTTAAATGCCTCTAAAGCCTTAGCTTTACTTGATGAGTTTATCAATGAAAGTAATATTTATTTAGATAAAAACCTAAAAGACAAAGCTTATAAAATACAATTAGAAAAAACCTTAAAAGAACTTGCTTTTATTTTTGGTATAGGCTTCATAGATACCATAAAATATTTTCAATTTGGCATTAGTAAAGAAAAATGTCAAGAAATAGAAGAAAAAATCACTCTACGCAATAAGGCAAAACAAGAAAAAAACTATGCCTTAGCAGATCAAATTCGTGATGATTTAGCTAAAGAGAATATTCTTTTAATGGATACACCAAATGGTGTGGTATGGGAGAAAAATGGATAAAAATTACAAAGAAATGAAGCTTAAAGAAGTTTTTACTCGCTTTAAGCCTTATTATAAAGAGTATTGGTTTTATTTTGTTTTGGCTATTATTGGCATGCTTTTAACTAGTGGTGGTACAGCAGCTAGTGCATACATCATAGAGCCTATTTTAAATAAAATTTTTATAGAAAAAAATGCTCAATTGCTTTATTATATGCCTTTATTGGTGATTTTAATTTATGCTTTAAAAAATCTTGGTGCTTATATGCAAGTTTATTATATATCTTATGTTGGGACAGATATTTTAAGAAGATTAAGAGAATTAGTTCTTGGCAATCTTTTGCGCTTAGATATGAGTTTTTTTCATAAATACAGAAGCGGAGAATTAATCAGTAGGTGCACTTCTGATATTGGAGCATTACAAAATATAGTTTCTACTATCATACCTGAAATTTTAAGAGAAAGTTTAACTGCAATTGGACTTTTAAGTGTGGTGATTTATCAAAGCCCAAAGCTTGCTTTTTTTGCTTTAGTAATTTTGCCTTTAGCAATTTACCCTCTTGCTATTTTTGCTAAAAAAATCAAAAAAATAGGACGCAATACCCAAGAAAAAAATTCTGATCTTACTTCAAGATTAAGCGAAATCTTTTCTAATATAGAACTTATTAAAGCTTCTAATGCAGGTAAAAATGAAATGCAAAAATTCAGCCAAACTAATAGTGAAGTTTGTAAGCTTTCCTTAAAAGGCATTAGAATCGAAGCTTTGAGCAGTCCTTTAATGGAATCTATGGGTTCAATTGGCTTTGCAATAGTAATTATAATAGGTGGTAAAGAAGTAATCGATGGAAGTTTAAGCATAGGTTCTTTTTTTAGCTTTACTACAGCTTTATTTATGGCTTATACTCCTATTAAAAGACTTTCTTCACTTTATACAAGATTGCAAAATGCAGTAGCAGCAAGTGAGAGAACTTTTTATCTAACTGATTTAGAACCACAAATTAAAGGTGGCGATGAAAAACTTACAGAAAATATCCAAAATATCCATTTTAAAAATGTTTCTTTAAGCTATCAAAAAGATAAAATGGTATTAAAAGATGTAAATTTTTCTTTTAATAAAGGAGAAATTCTAGCCTTAGTTGGATCAAGTGGTGGAGGAAAATCTTCTATTATTAATCTTTTGATGTATTTTTTTGAAAAAGATAGTGGTGAAATTTTAATCAATCAAAAAGATATTAGTTCTTTTGACATTTTTAGCTTAAGAGAAAATATCTCTTTGGTAACTCAAAATATTTATATATTTAATGACACTATAGCTCAAAATATTGCTTATGCTAAAGAATACGATGAAGCACGTGTAATAGAGGTTTTAAAACAAGCTAATGCCTATGATTTTGTTCAAGAGCTTGGTGGTATACATACTGAATTAAAAGAACATGGGAAAAATCTCTCAGGTGGGCAAAAACAACGCATTGCTATAGCAAGGGCTTTATACAAAAATCCTCAAATTTTAATTTTTGATGAAGCAACCTCAGCACTTGATAATGAAAGTGAAAAAGCCATAGTAAAAACTATAGAAAGCTTAAAAAAAGATCGCTTAATACTCATCATCGCTCATAGACTTAGCACCATAGAAAACGCTGATAAAATTGCTGTACTTGATAAAGGAAAAATAGCTTCTATAGGAAATGATGCTTATTTAATGAAAAATTGTGAAATTTATCAAAAATTAAAACAAAAAGTACAAAAAACTGATAAAGTTAATGAAAATGAAAACTAAGAATTATCATTTTTTTAGTACAATATGCTATTTTGTAAAAAAGGAAAAATATGACCTATGAAAGCTTAAAACCTTTAATATATAAATTAGATCCAGAAAATGCTCATGCTTTAGTTGAATTTAGTATGCGAACGCTAGATTGCATATTTCCTGGGGGGCTTAGTTTTTTTGCAAAAGATTGTGTGATAAATGATGAAATTTTAAATCAAGAAATTTTTAATCTAAATTTTTATAACCCTGTGGGCTTAGCAGGTGGCTTTGATAAAAATGCAACTATGATAAGACCGCTAAGTGCTTTAGGTTTTGGCTTTTTAGAATATGGAACTTTCACCCCAAAACCTCAAAATGGTAATGAAAAACCTAGACTTTTTAGACTTGTTGAGCAAGAAAGTATTCAAAATGCTATGGGTTTTAACAATAAAGGTAAAGATGCTATCGCGAAAGAAGTAAAAAAAGTCTATCCTTTTAGTATACCTTTAGTGGCAAATATAGGCAAAAACAAAATCACTCCAAATGAAGAAGCTATTAATGATTATATTATTTTATTAAAAGAATTTAAAGATTTATGTGATTTGTTTGTGATTAATATATCCTCTCCAAATACCAAAAAATTAAGAGATTTACAAAGCGAGGAATTTGTAAGCACTTTATTTAATCAAGCAAAACAAATCACAAATAAACCTGTGATTTTAAAAATTGCTCCAGATATGAATATAGATAGCGCAATTTCACTTTGCAAAAGTGCTATTAGTGCAAAAGCTGATGGTATTATCATGGCAAATACTAGTATAGATTATTCTTTGATTGATAATGCAAGAACTTTTGGTGGAATTAGTGGTAGATTAATCACCCAAAAAAGTGCGACATTTTTTAAAGAAGTAGCTAAAGAAATTTATCAAGATACTATTTTAATAGCAAGTGGAGGCATAGATAGTGCCGAACTTGCTTATGAGCGCATTAAAAACGGGGCTAGTTTGGTTCAAATTTATACAGCTATGATTTTTAAAGGACCAAGTATTGTTAAAAATATCAATCAAGGTTTAATTGAGCTTTTAAAACAAGATGGTTTTAATCATATTAGTCAAGCTATAGGAGTTAATTTTAAATGATTAATTATAAAAAAATCACCCTTGAAAATGAACTTGAAATTTATACTTTACCTGTAAATAAAAAAAGCGGGGTTATAAGTGTAGATATTTTTTATAAAGTTGGTTCAAGAAATGAAAAAATGGGAAAAAGTGGCATAGCTCATATGCTTGAACATTTAAATTTTAAAAGTACAAAAAATTTAAAAGCGGGTGAATTTGATGAAATAGTCAAAGGTTTTGGTGGAGTGGATAATGCAAGCACGGGCTTTGACTATACACATTATTTTATAAAATGCTCTAGTGAAAATTTAGATAAGTCTTTATGGCTTTTTGCTGAATTAATGCGTAATTTAAATTTAAAAGATGATGAGTTTCAGCCTGAAAGAAATGTAGTTTTAGAAGAAAGGCGTTGGAGAACTGATAACAATCCTTTGGGATATTTGTATTTTAGATTATACAATCATGCCTTTTTACACCATCCATATCACTGGACCCCGATAGGCTTTTTTAAAGATATACAAAATTGGAAAATAGAAGATATACAAGATTTTCATCAAACTTTTTATCAACCCAAAAATGCTATTTTGCTTGTGAGTGGTGATATTAACGAAGATGAAGTATTTGCTTTAGCTAAAAAACATTTTCAAGATATAAAAAACACCAAAGAAATTCCTATAGTTCATGAAAAAGAACCTGAACAAGATGGTGCTAAACGCGTGATCTTGCACAAAGAAAGCGATACGCAACTACTAGCACTTGCATATAAAATTCCTGCATTTAACCATGAAGATATGCCAAAACTTTGTGCTTTAAGTGAACTTTTAGGAAATGGAAAAAGTTCTTTAATAAGTGAAATTTTAATAGATAAATTAGAATTAATCAATGAATTTTATGCTTATGCAAGCGAAAATATAGATGAGAATTTATTTATATTTATTTGTGTTTGCAATGAAGGTATAAAAGCAGAAGATGTTGAAAAAAAGCTTTTAAAAATTCTTGAAGATGTAAAAAATGCTAAATTTGATGATACTATCATGGAAAAAATCAAGAATACTGTAAAAAGTGATTTTATCTTTTCACTAAGCAATGCAAGTAGCGTTGCAAATATTTATGGCTCTTATCTTGCAAAAGGTGATTTAAAGCCTTTGCTTGATTATGAAAAAAATATAGAAAATCTAAGCAAAGATGATTTAATTCATTGTGCTAAAAAATACTTCAATGAAAACAAATCTACTACAATAATCTTAAAAAAGGGGTGAAAATGGACAATAAAATCATCATAGGAGCAATGACAGCTTTAATAACTCCATTTAAAAATGGAAAATTAGATGAACAAACTTACCACAAACTCATCAAAAGACAAATAGCAAATGGGATTGATGCGGTAGTGCCTGTTGGAACAACCGGAGAAAGTGCCACCTTAACCCATGAAGAACATAGAATTTGTATAGAAATAGCACTAGATGCTTGCAAGGGAAGTTCTTGTAAGGTTTTAGCAGGAGCAGGAAGCAATGCTACGCATGAGGCTGTAAGTTTGGCTAAGTTTGCACAAGAACATGGAGCCGATGGAATTTTAAGCGTTACTCCATATTATAACAAACCCACACAAGAAGGTTTGTATTTACATTATAAAGAAATAGCAAAAAGCATAGACATACCCGTGCTTTTATATAACGTGCCAGGAAGAACAGGTTGTGAACTTCAAACAGAAACCATAATAAGATTATTTAGAGATTGTGAAAATATTTATGGGGTAAAAGAAGCTAGTGGGAGCATTGATAAATGCGTTGATTTACTAGCACATGAGCCTAGAATGATGCTTTTAAGCGGAGAAGATGCGATTAATTATCCTATACTTTCAAATGGTGGTAAAGGTGTGATTTCAGTTACTTCAAATTTACTTCCTGATATGATTTCAAAATTAACTCATCTAGCTTTAGAAGAAAAATACATTGAAGCTAAAAAAATTAATGATGAGTTGTATAATATCAATAAAATTTTATTTTGCGAAAGCAATCCTATACCTATTAAAGCAGCAATGTATATAGCAGGTTTAACCCCTACTTTAGAATATCGTTTGCCACTTTGTAAACCTAGTGATTGCAATTTAGCAAAAATAGAAGCGATTATGAAAAACTATAATATCAAAGGATTTTAATGGATACTTTTTTTCAAAATAAAACTTTAGTAATTAGCGGCGGAACAAGAGGAATTGGTAAAGCTATTGTATATGAGTTTGCAAAAGCAGGAGCTAATGTAGCTTTTACTTATAATTCTAATGCAGATTTAGCTCAAGAAATTGTAAAAGATTTAGAAAATAACTATAAAATCAAAGCAAAGGCTTATGAGTTTAACATACTTGAACCAGAAACTTATAAAGACTTATTTGAAAAAATCGATCAAGATTTTGACAGAATAGATTTTTTCATCTCTAATGCTATTATCTCAGGTCGTGCCGTTGTAGGTGGATATACTAAATTTATGAAATTAAAACCTCGTGGAATAAATAATATTTTCACAGCAACTGTAAATGCTTTTGTTGTTGGAGCACAAGAAGCAGCAAAAAGAATGGAAAAAGTTGGTGGAGGTAGTATATTATCTATTTCTTCAACAGGAAATTTAGTACATATTGAAAACTATGCAGGACACGGTACAGCAAAAGCAGCAGTTGAGGCTATGGCAAGATATGCTGCAACCGAACTTGGTTCTAAAAACATCCGCGTAAATGTAGTAAGTGGCGGGCCAATTGACACTGATGCGCTTAAGGCATTTACAAATTATGAAGAAGTTAAAAATGCAACTATTAATCTTAGTCCATTAAACCGCATTGGACAACCTCAAGATTTAGCAGGAGCATGTTTATTTTTATGTTCTGATAAAGCAAATTGGATCACAGGACATACCTTAATCGTAGATGGTGGTACCACTTTTAAATGATTCATTACCCCATTTTGGGGTATTTTCTTTAAACACAAGGATTAATAAACAATGAATTTACCCAATATCTTAGCATTTATAAGGATATTATTAGCTCCACTTTTGTTTTTTTTGCTTATTAATGATTTTGAAAATATTCATCCTAGCTGGGTAAATTATTTTGCTTGTGTTGTTTTTTGTATAGCTGCTTTAACTGATTTTTTTGATGGTTACATTGCAAGAACTTGGAATCAAACTACAAAACTTGGAGCCATTATAGATCCACTAGCAGATAAAATGCTTGTTTTGGCTGCTTTTTTAGGATTATTACTCACTCAAAAAGCTGATCCTTGGATGATTTATATTATTTTAGTAAGGGAATTTTTTATAACTGGTTTTCGAGTAGTTATGGTGAGTGAAAAATTTGATGTAAGTGCTTCTTTTGCGGGAAAAATAAAAACAACCTTTCAAATGATAGCCATTATATTTTTAATCATGCAATGGCCTTTTGCTAATACATTGTTATTTATTGCCTTAGTACTTACACTTTATTCAGCTTTTGAATACATACTAGCTTATATAAAACATTTAAAAAAGGTATAATTTGAAATCATATTTATTTTTATTTATCATCTTAGCTATTGGCTTTAAATTTTATTCTTTTAGCTTTTTAATAACACTTTTGGTTATATCTTTTTTAATTTTTTTTCACGAGCTAGGACATTTTTTAGCCGCAAAACATATGAAAGTCGATGTAGAAATTTTTAGTATAGGCTTTGGAAAAGCTGTTTTTAAAAAAACTTACAAAAACACAGAATATCGCTTATCTGCTCTACCTTTTGGTGGTTATGTTAAACTTAAAGGACAAGATGATTTAAATCCTAGTGAAAAAAATTATGAACCAAATAGCTATAACACTCTAAGTCCTCTAGCTAGAATTTACATACTTTTTGCAGGACCATTTTTTAATTTCTTTTTAGCATTTTTGCTTTATATAGCCATAGGTTTTTTAGGTGTGCAAAAACTTGCACCTGTTATTGGCAATATAGCACCAAATTCAGCTGCACAAAAAGCAAATTTACAAATTGGAGATAAAATCCTAGCTATAGATGGAGTTAAAATTCAAAGCTTTGAAGAAATTGGCAAACTTGTACATATAAAACCAACCTTACTTAGTATAGAACGCGATGGTAAACTCATCAACCTCACCCTAACCCCGCAAATTGATCAAGGTTATAATGAGTTTTATCAAAAAGTTCAAAAACCACTAATTGGCATAGCACCTAAGGGTGAGTTTGTTACTATTTATCATCCAGGAATTAGTAGTTTAAAATACGCTTATGAAGAAAGTATAGAGGCTTCTTTGCTTATTTTTAAAGGCCTTGCTAAAATCATCAGCGGGGAGTTAGACGCTAAAAACATGGGTGGAATCATCACTATGGTAGATATAACCTCCAAAGCAGCAAACACCGGCATAGTGGTTTTATTTTTAATCACAGCTTTAATTTCTATCAACCTTGGAGTATTAAATTTACTTCCTATCCCAGCGCTAGATGGAGGACATATACTTTTTAACCTTTATGATTTAATCTTTAAAAAAGAAGTACCAAAAGTATGTTTTGAATATCTTAGTTATTTTGGCATGGCTTTACTTTTAAGTTTAATGGTGTTTGTAACTTATAATGATATTACTCGTTTTATGAACAATTAATAAGTCCTAGTAGCAAAATCATAACGGTTAAATTCGCCTATATTGTTTTTACGGTAAAAGCTATTGTAAAATTGTTTACTTAAACTTTGCTCATAATTTAGTCTAAATCTTACCCACATTGCTGTTTGATCTTTGGCGTTAGTTTTTTCATCTTGATAATTAAGTGATAAATCTAAAATAGAAATTGGAGAATAAGTAATGTTATATTGGTTTTGTAATTCTTTTATATTAGAATTTACATTTAAAACATTCAAATATGGCAAGTCAAACACAACTCCAAGTTCTGTACTATCATCACTATCGTTTTCTTTGATCTTATAATGATTAGCATATGCTTTAAAATAATGACTAAACTGCAATTCAGCGCCAAAGCTATTCTTAGTATAAGCTTCTTTATATTGATCATTAAAATAATTAAAACCAAAATTAAACTCATCAAATTCATAACGATTAATAAGTCCTAAAGAATATGCCTGCTCTGCTTGATCTATTCTTGCTTGTTTTTCTAAAAGTAAGGTAGCATTATCATAATCTAATATCGAATTGATATTTTTTATATTAACACTCAAAGCATTGTAGTCTAAACTTGCTTCTGTTTTATCTTTAGAACTTAAATTTAAAACTTGCCCTAAAGATTTACTAGCAAAGGATCCAAAATCAACATTTTGGGCTTGATATTCTTGTGGTTTTTGAAAAAATACTTGCTTAGAAACTGTATTTGTTTTTTGCTCTTTGCTAACATTAGCCTCACCCTCACCTAAGCTTTCTTCTAAATTTAAAGCAAATGCATTTATGCATATACAGCTTAAAAAAATGTATTTTTTCACTCAACCTCTAATGTATTATTTTATAAAGATACAAAATTCCACATTTATCATGAAATATTGCTAACTCTATATTTATAATAGCATTATATTTTTACAATATAGCTAATAGCATTTCAAACAAAAAAACTACTTGTTATAAAATTTTTCCTTTTTTTAGCATTCTGATTAAAAATCTAGTAGGATGAGTAGCATATAAAAAATCTTTTTCTATTTTTGGTTCATCAAAGATTAATGCACTAAGCATTCTAGCTCCAATAATAGCACTAGCAAAAGCCCTAGATCCATGAGCAATAGAAAAATACAAAGGAATAAAATCATTTGGCTCTACTTGACTTTTATTTTTATGCCATAAAAGTGCCTTATAATTTTGCATATAAAAATTTTCATCATAAGCTTGACCTATTATGGAAAATCTATCACTAGAATATGATCTAAATCCTACTTTTCCGCCCATAATTTCTAAATTTTCAACATGCAAAAACTCTTTTATATTTTCAATATTTTGCAAATCATCATTTTTTAAAAGCGTTATATCTTGATTAAGTCTATCATAACTTGCACCAATAAGTTGCAAATTTAATTCTTCATTGATAGGACAAATATAACCTTTTGAAGATAAAGCATGAGAATTTTTTAAAAATGGTTTTAAATGAGTGCATTGCCCTCTAACACTGCTTAATTTCATATATTTATACTCTAAAAAATTCTTAACATCAGCACCTTGAGCATAAATTAACACATCATAATCTTTTAATGTTTTTTGATTATTAAATTGCAAAGAAAACTTTTCATTTTCATAAGAATAATCTTTAAATTCATACTCAAAAAACACCCTAGCCTTGCTTTTTTGTAAAAGTGTTTTCACAAGCTCTTGGGGTTTTATGCAAGCTCCATCTTTTAAAAAAGCTTGGTTGTTAATAATTTCAAATAAAACATTATTTTTTTGACTATCAAAACGCTCTTGCATAAGCTCATTATGAGCAAATTCATAAACTCCTTGAGGAATTAAACCTAAAATTTGCCTATAAAATCTACTAGCCTCTAAAAAAGCATATTGTGAAAACTCACCCAATAATACATCAGGTTTTAAAATCAAAGAGCTTAAAATTCCATTAATATTTCCAGAAGCACCTTTTCCTAATGAATTCTCTTTTTCAAAAACATCTACCTGAATATTTCTTAAAGAAAGCTCATAAGCTATACTAGCTCCGGCTATACCTGCTCCGATGATGGCTATTTTTTGTATCTCTTTTTTCAAACACGGAGTGTTAAAATAAGCAAATTTATCTTCAAACTCAAGGCCATTAAAAATAGCCTGTATCATTTCTCTTTTTTTAAAACCTTTGATCTTTTGTACTTGAAAATTATTATTAATTAAAGCTTTTTTTAAAATGCTTGCAGAAGAAAAGGTTAAAATCTTGGCATTTATTTTTGAATTTTTAGCAACTTTGTTTATAATATCCTCATCAAACATCTCTTGATTTTTAGCAGGAGCAAAACCATCTAGATACCAAATATCAGCTTTAAAGTCTAAATTTTGTAACTTTTCTTTAGCATTACCAAATACCAAGTCTAAAAAACAATCTTGAAAATAAAATCTATAAACTCCATCTTTACATGGGGGATAAAATTTTAAAAACTGTTCTAAAAGCTCTTCAAATTCCTCATAAAAACCAAGATTTTTATAAATTTCTCTTAATGTTTCTTTTTCTATATAAAAATTTTCAAAACTAAGATAAAATAGTCTTTGATTTTCTTTTTTTTCCTTTATAAAACGCCTTAAAGTAAGGAAAAAATTTAAACCTATACCAAAACCAAGCTCTGCAATGATAGTTTGTTTTGTTTGAAATTCAAAAGCATTAGTATAGATAAATTCACTCTCACTTAAACCATCGCTAGAATTAAAATAATAATCATCAAAATCCAAAGAAAAAGGTGCATTGTTTTTAATGGTAATATTTGCTTTTTTCATTGATTTTTATAAAAATAACTCTCTATACCATTAGCAATACCAATGGCTAATAATTCTTGGAAATTTTTATTTGTTAATCTATTTCTTTCGCTAGGATGACTAATATAACCTGTTTCAATCAATATAGCAGGCATTTGCGCTCCCACTAAAACCCAAAAAGGAGCTTCCCTAACCCCACCATCCACAACTTTATATTTTTTTCTTACATTACTTAAAATCTTTTTTTGTACATCGATAGCCAATTTATTTGAAGCAACTATTTTTTCACGGTTTAAAAAATTTAAAAAGGTTTGTTTAGAAAAATAATTCATCTCTTCAAAATCGGATTGATTTTCCAATTCAGCAGCTTTTTTACTTCTTTCGCTTCTTGCAGGCGATAAGAAGAAAGTTTCAATACCTTGTAAAGTTTTAGCTCTTTGTTTATTTGGAGCCGCATTAGCATGGATAGAAATAAACAAATCTGCCATTTTTTCATTAGCCATAGAAGTTCTATCTCTTAAGTTTATAAATTTATCCGTACTTCTAGTATAATAAATTCTATATCCGCGTTTTTTAAGCTCATTACCAAGCTTTAAAGCCACGCTTAAAACTACATCTTTTTCTCTAACACCCTTATCACCCAAAGTACCTGGATCTTTACCTCCATGACCTGGGTCAATTACTATGATTTTACCTGATTTTTTAATGGTAGTTTTTGACGTTTTTGAAGTAGTTTTTGTTGGTGTTTTTTTAGCCTTTTTTTCAAAGCCTATAAATAATTCCTCATCGTCTAAATCAAGATTAGTTTTAAAATCACTAGTAGAATTTAAAACAACTCTTACTGTAGTTTTATTAAACTGCACTATTGTGATGGATTGATTTTTATTGATATCGATTTTTTTTCTATCACCTTCTAAAATAGCTTCAAAACTCACAATAGAGCGATATGTTTTACCATCTTTAAAAGAATTGATTTTAATATCTTCAATATCAATATCATTGTTTAATTTCAAATTAATACCATTTTTATCTTTACTTGATTTTAAAATATATAAAGGCTCTTTTTTAACTTCTGTTTTTTTGACTTCATTTTGTTTTTTAACTATAGGTTTGGGTTCTTCTTTTTTTTCTACTTTTTCAAGCCCCATAAAAAGACTTTGTTCTTTAAGCTCTATTTTGATCTTTAATTCTTTTTTTGAGCTTAAGACCAAACGCATACTTGTTGGGTTAAATTGCGACACAATAATATCAAAATCTTTAAATTCAAAAGTTCTCTTAGGTCCTTTTAAAATTCCATCAAAATCTGCAACATAACGAAAATTCTTATCACCTTTGAGAGTAAAGTTTTTAATGTCTTTTTGGCTGATTTTTTCACTCAAATCAAGTAAGATGCCATTGTCTAATTTTTTAACATCAAGCACAAAAAGCTCTTTTTGCACCGGAGCTTTTTTATCTTCTTTTTTATCTTCTTTTTTATCTTCTTTTTTATCTTCTTTTTTATCTTCTTTTTTATCTTCTTTTTTATCTTCTTTTTTATCTTCTTTTTTATCTTCTTTTTTATCTTCTTTTTTATTAATAGGTGATGTGACATTAGTTTCAATTTTTGTTTGTTCTTTTTTTATTTTTTGATCTTGTATAACTTTTAAAGCGTTTTTTAAACGTGAAATTTCTTCTTCACTTACTCCGCTTTCTTTAAGCTCTTGCACATAAGCTCTATCATCAAAACCTAAAGAATTTGAACTTATGATTAATCTTTTTAAAATCTCATTTTTTTCTTCATTATTATCATTAATCACACTTTGTATATACAAAGATTTTAATTGCTGGTGCAATTGTAGTTTTTCTTCTGAATTAGAAGTTAAAAAATTTTGATCAAATTTCTTAACTTCTGCATTAGCAAAAACACTAAGATAAAATAATAAAAAAATAAAAAATATTCTAAGCATCTTCACCATTAACTAATTTTTTCATTAGCTCTTCTACACTAATAAGCTTATCTAGTCTATATCCATTAGCCCCTGTAAAAAATAAGCCTGTTTCTTTTTTACCACTCCAAGCATCATATAATCTATCTGCTATACAATAACCCACCTTAGTAGCTTCCTTGCCTCTACCGCATGGTGCAACACAATTACTCACACAAGAAATTTTTGGCCCCATTCTTTTATCTACTAAATTTAAAAGGTTAGTTCTTACCCCTCTTGCAGGATAGCCAACTGGAGATTTTAAAAGCTCAATATCTTCTTTTTTACAATCTAGCAATACTTGTTTAAAATCATCACTCGCATCACATTCAAAAGTTCCTATAAAGCGAGTTCCCATTTGAACGCCACTTGCCCCTAAAGACATCATTTTTTCTATATCTTGCTTATCCCAAATTCCACCTGCAGCGATTAATGGTATATTTCCCCAGTTTTTAATTTCTTGTGCAACTTGTGGTACTACATTTTCTAATTGATATTCATCCATTAAGCATTGCTCATAAGTAAAACCTTGATGTCCTCCACTTTTTGGTCCTTCAACTATAACTGCATCAGGCAAGCGATTATATCTACTTTGCCATCTTTTGCAAATAATTTTTAAAGCCTTAGCTGATGATACAATAGGCACCAAAGCAACATCTGGATAATCTTGTGTAAATTCAGGTAAATTTGTAGGAAGTCCTGCTCCTGAAACTATCACATTAAAACCAACTTCACAAGCATTGCGTGCAATTTGCGCATAATTATTACTTGCATATAAAATATTACAGCCCAAAGGCGCATCTTTGCAAACCTTTCTAGCATTATCTATCAAGGCTTTTAAGCCTGCTTTTGAGTAAAAATTATCACTGCCATAAGGTTTTGCATTAAACTCTTTGTCTATATGTGTTCTATTTTCATAATATCCAGTTCCTACTGAAGAAATAATCCCTAATCCACCATTTAAAGAAACCGCAGAAGCAAGTTTATCCCAACTTATACCAAGCCCCATACCACCTTGAAAAATAGGATATTTTATCTCATGCTTTCCAATTTTTAAAGCTTTAAAACTCATCATATTACCTTTAATTTTGCAAATTTTCTTTTTCCAACTTGTAAAATATATTCACCGCTTTCTAGTTGGTATTGTTCATCTTGAACTTTTTCTCCATTAACACTTACTGCATTAGAATTAATCAATCTTCTAGCTGCTGAAGTAGAGCTTTCCATTTTACACTCTACTATAGCTTTTGCAAGCCAAATACTACCTTCTAAGGTAAAGCTTGGCATATCACTAGGAAGCTCTTTTGCACTATGAACTTTATCAAATTCTTCCTTAGCTTTTAGCGCACATTCGCTTGAGTGAAAACGTGCAGTAATTTCTAAAGCTAAATTTTCCTTAGCTTTTTTAGGATGCAATGAACCATTTTTAATATCATCTTTTATTTGTGAAATTTCATTTAAGCTTTTTTCACTTAAAAGCTCATAATATCTAAACATTAACTCATCACTTATACTCAAAACCTTAGCATACATATCTTTGGCATTTTCAGTCACACCGATATAATTTCCCAAGCTTTTACTCATTTTATTTACACCATCAAGGCCTTCAAGCAATGGCATCATCATCACCGCTTGTTCTTTTTGACAATTATATACTCTTTGAAGCTGTCTACCCATTAAAAGATTAAACTTTTGATCCGTTCCACCCATTTCTATATCACTTTTTAATGCAACGCTATCATAACCTTGCAAAAGTGGATACAAAAACTCACAAATTGATATAGGACTTTGTTCTTTAAAACGCTTAGTAAAATCATCTCTTTCAAGCATTCTAGCAACGCTAAAAGTCGACGTAAGCTCTACTATACCAGCAGCACCAAGCTCATTTAGCCATTTAGAATTAAAATGAATTTGAGTTTTACTTGGATCTAAAATCTTAAAAACTTGCTCTTCATAAGTTTTGGCATTTTTAAGTACTTCTTCTTTATCAAGCTTTTTTCTTGTAGCACTTTTTCCTGTTGGATCGCCTATTTGAGCAGTAAAATCACCTATTAAAAACTGCACTATAGCTCCATGCTTTTGAAGCAAAGCCATTTTGCTCAAAACCACAGTATGACCCAAATGTAAATCAGCAGCCGTAGGATCAAAACCAGCCTTTACAAAAAAATTTTCACCTTTTTCATAGTAATTTTTTACCAAAGAAACTAATCTTTCCTCATCAATAATTTCTGCTATTCCTCGTTTAATTTCTTTAATAATTTCTTCAATATTCATTACAAAACCTTTTTTTAGTGATTATTATACGCATCATTTAAAGATGTAAAATCTAAAATTTTATATCTAGCTTTTAATCTTTCTTTTGCATTTTCAACATCTACATTATTAGGTAATTCAACCTGCACTTCAAAATAATTTGCCACCACAGGCTCTGAATCAGCTGAATTAATACTTAAAACATTAATTTGCATTTTAGCTAAAGTAGTTAGAAAATCTGCTAAAGAACCTTTTTTATTTTCTATAGAAACGATGATTTTGTAACTTTTTATCGAGCTATCATTCCAAGAAACAAAAACCATTTCTTTATTATCTTCTATCATTTTCATTGCTTGCTCGCAAAGTTTATGGTGTATCGTTGCTCCAGTTGAGTGTCTAAAAGCAATGATTTCATCTCCTCTTTTAGGCCTACAACAATAATCAAAATTAATCGTGGTTATTTTATAGTTAGAACCAATCACTATACTTTCAAATTTTTGCTCATTTTGCTCAAATTTAGCTGCTTGATTTTGCCCTATATATTTTC
Organism: Campylobacter sp. FU_520; assembly: GCF_025772385.1. Classification (NCBI taxonomy): domain Bacteria; kingdom Pseudomonadati; phylum Campylobacterota; class Epsilonproteobacteria; order Campylobacterales; family Campylobacteraceae; genus Campylobacter; species Campylobacter sp. FU_520. Next base: position 133,736 of record NZ_JAKMRZ010000001.1, read on the forward strand.
TAAGAGCTATAATTACCTCTTTAAAATAATTAAAATCCAAGGCAATTTGTCTGAGCTTTTTGTTAAATTTTTCTTTTTCAAGCCACTCTTCTATAAGTTTAGAATCTTTATTAAATACTGTAGATAAAAGATTTATAGCAATTTTATTATTTAATTCTTTTTTCTTTTGCTTACAAAAATCTCTTATACTAGCTCTAGCCTTTCCTGTTTTAACACTATCTATCCAAGAACATCTAAAAAATTCTTCCTCTGAAGTTTCTATACTAACTATATCTCCATTTTTTAACACAGTTAAAAGCGGCACTCTCATACGATTAACAAAAGCAGTTTTTGCATGAAGCCCTACTTTAGTATGAACCTCATATGCAAAATCCAAAGCCGTAGCCCCACGCGGCAAAGTGAAAATCTCACCTTTTGGAGAATATACTGCTATATCCTCAATATATAAACTATCCTTTGCATATTCATAAAGCTCAATAGCATCACAATCTTGTATATTATTTCCTTCTTCTTTGCCATGCATGGAAATATCTGCAAGCCAATCTAAATTTGGTGTTGTTATATTTCCTTCTTTGTATTTCCAATGTGCTGCAACACCAAATTCAGCAGTCTTGTGCATATCAAAGGTGCGAATTTGAGCTTCTATGATATTTTTTGCATCAAAAAGTGTTGTGTGTAAAGTCTGGTAACCATTTTGTTTTGGCAAGGCTATATAATCTTTAAATCTTGAAATTAAAGGATTAAAATGCGTATGTAAAATTCCTAAGGCCAAATAACAATCATAAACTTTTTCTACCAAAATTCTTACACCTAAAAGATCTAAAACTTCATCAAGTCCTACACCTTTTCTTTGCATCTTTAAATAAATAGAATAATTATGTTTAATTCTTTTATGTATAACAAAACTGCCTTGTCTAAAACCATTCTCTAAAAACAGCATTTCTATTTTTGAAATAAATTCATTAAATCCAAGTTGAATTTGTTGATCTTTTGCATTTATATAATTATCAATTTGTGCGTACTCATCAGGTAATAAAAACTTAAAACTTAAATCCTCAAGTAAATTTTTTATACTTGAAATTCCAAGTCTGTGAGCTATAGGTGCATATACTACCAAGGTTTCTTCGCTGATTCTTTTTTGTTTATCTTCTCTTAAAAAATTTAAAGTAAGCATATTGTGCAATCTATCGCAAAGTTTTATTACAAGCACACTCACATCTTCAACACCAGCTAAAAGCATATTTCTAAAAGTCAAAGCAGATTTTGCAAGTTTTTCATTAGAATTAGAGCGTGTAAGATGATCTTCTCTAATACTAACTATCTTGGTCAAACCTTGAACTAATTTGGTTACCTCTTCGCCAAAATTTGCATTTAATTCTTCTTCATTACAATTTGTATCTTCTAACACATCATGCAATAATGCAGCTATGATCATAGACTGCACCGGGCTTAAAAAAGCCACAAAAGAAGCCACTAATATAGGATGAACCGCATATGGTTCCCCACTTTTTCTAAATTGTCCTTCGTGTTTTTGGATACAAAAATCTACTGCTTTTTCTAAAACAGCAGATTGCGGGAAAACCATAAAAAGGATTTCTTTTGCTCTTTGTAAATCCTTACAATTTTTAACATCATCAACAAGTTTATCTAACAATAACTCATCATTTACTAGCTTCAATAAATCCCTCTAAAACGATTTTATCTTCTGCTATTTCATGTAAAGCAATGTCGGTATATTTGTATTTATTTTTATCTAAATTTACCAAAGGTTCTGCACCATTTGCAAGCTCTTCAGCTCTTTTAGCCACTACAAGAGCTAATTTGTATCTATCATCTTTTAGTTTTTTTAATGCTTTTGCAGCTATTTGTTCTACTCTCATTTTTATCCTTAATCTTGATTTTTAACAATAGAGCATAAACTCATATCGCCTTGAATGATTTTTAATAAATTTCCTTCTTTAAACATATTACATACCACGATAGGTAGAGCATTATCTTTAGCTAAAGCTATTGCTGTATCATCCATAACTTTGATATTATCATGTAAAGCTCTTTCATAGCTTAATTCATTTAGCATAATAGCATCATCATATTTTTTAGGATCTTTATCATAAATTCCATCTACTTTAGTCGCTTTAATAATCATATCTGCTTGAATTTCTACCGCTCTTAAAGTTGCAGCAGTATCTGTAGTAAAATAAGGATTACCTGTACCACAAGCAAAAATAACTATACGTCCTTTTTCTAAATGTCTATGCGCTCTTCTCATGATATAAGTTTCACAAAATGCCTCCATTTGAATAGCACTTTGAACCCTTACATCAAGCCCAGCGCTTTCTAATGCTTCTTGCATAGCTATAGAATTAATCACAGTAGCAAGCATACCCATATGATCGCCACTTGTTCTTTTTATAAGTCCATCTCTTGCAGCAGATACCCCTCTAATGATATTTCCACCGCCTATTACTATACCTACTTCAACATTTTCATTAATCAAGCTTTTTATTTCAGAAGCTATGTATTTTAAAATAGAATTTTCTATACCAAACCCATTTTCTCCAGCCAAAGCTTCCCCAGAAAATTTAACCAATACTCTTTTTCTTTTATTGTTCATTAAATTTCTCCTTTGATTTGAAACTATATCAAAATTCGCATTAAAAAAAACTAATTTATTTAATCATTTCTAAAGGATTAATATGAAAATTCTTTTGTGTTACTTCAAAAGTTAAATCACTCTCAACCCTGCCTATAATATAACCTTTTTTGATATTTCTACCTACTTTAACCCCAGGTGCAATTTTATCTAAATGTGCATAAATAGTATGTATACCATCTTTATTTTCAACAATCACAACTTGTTTTAAAGTTGGAGTTGCTTTTGCAAAAACCACTTTACCATCTAAAACATTTCTCACTGCAGCATTAGCACTATCACTTTTTAAAACTACATTTTCATTATAAATTTTAATATTATAAATAGGATCTATGTAATTTCCAAATTTTTGTTTTACTGTGTAAGATTCTAAAGGGGCGATTGTCTTAGGGCCACTATAGCGCTTAACACTGCTTGTTTGATAGCTTGAACCCACTTGTTTTATGTTTGAATTTGGCTTTTTATCTTCTTTTTTTTGTGCTAATTTTTCTTCTTCTTTTTCTTTGATAATTTTTAATTTATTAAGTGTTTTTCTTAATTCTTGTTGTTGGGCTTGTAAATTAGAAAGTTTTCTAGTATAAATTTCCTTATCTGTTTTTTGCTTAGCTATTTCTTGTTCTTGTTTTTTTCTAAGATTTTTAAGCTCATCGATTTGATCTTTATAGGCTTTTAAATTGCTATTAATTGTAGTGATTTGTGTTTGCTTTTCTTCTATTTTTTTGCTTATATCTTCATAATCTTTTGAAATTTGGTAAAATTCTTCCTTAAAAATTTTATCTAAAACCCCAACTAATTCTAAAGCTATGATACTATCTTCGCTTTCAATATAATTTTTAGGAATTGCCAAATCATAAGCAAAATCTTTAGCAATTAAATCGATTATCTTTCCTTCGATTTTATTTTTATTTTGCAAAAGATCTTTATTTTGCGCATTAAGTTGTTCTAGCGCTTTTATTTGAGTTTTTACCGAGCTTTCAAGCTTAGAGGTTTTTGAAGTTAAAGTGCTAATTTCTGAAGCAATTTTTTTTAAATTTTTCTCATTATCTAAAATTTCACTAGCTAAATCTTCTAATTTTTTAGAAAGTTGCTTTACTATACGTTCATTTTCTTTAATATCTTTTTGCTTTTGCGCAATTTCATTTGCAAATAAAACAGAAAAAGAAAACAAAAAAAGCAAAAAGCATTTTTTCATTTTCTAACCTTAAACATTACAAAATTCACACAAGCAAAACAAACACAAAGCATTGCTAAAAAAATCAAAAACAAATGCGTGAAAATACTTATTTTAGGTAAGCTAATATCCACACTTTGTAAAGCTAGTTTAATGGATTCAAGATCATAAACTTGGGTAAAAAATAATACAAGCAATAAAAATGCTATAAAACAATCAATAAAAACAATCTTATAAAGCATAAAAGATCTAAACCAAAACGGCGCCCCAAGTAAACACATGATTTCAACTCTTTGAGTATGCTCAAAAAGCCAAATTTTCATTTGCTTAAGCAATAATACAAAACTAAGCAATATTATAATAAACAAGAAAAACCATAATAAAAATTTCACTAAAACCAAAAGTTTATAAATTTTTGTATGCGTTTTTGCAAAAGTTTCTACTTTAGTAATGTTAGGATTTTTTAAAAGCTTATCTTTTAAAGCATTTAGTTCATCTTCTGACAAAAGTTTATTAAGTTTTAAAGTATAAAATTTTGGCAATGTAGCCTTTAAAACCTCTATGTTTTTAGCCGATATATCATTCTTAAGTCTGTCTATCATTTCATTTGGATTTAAAATTTCTAAAGACTGAAAATGACTTACTTGATCTTCTATGCTTTTTTTATCCAAATGGGTTTTTCCTACTAAAATAATATTATAATCTTTATTTAAAAGTTTTTCATAATGCTCTATAGTTTTGTTTGTAATGATTAAAAACTCAAAAGCAAACATCATTACCATTAAAGCAAATATCAAAGAAAGATGATTTTTAAAAGATTTCATTCATTCTCCCATTTTCTATATTAAAACGACGATAATCAAGTCTTAAATTAGTAGGAATTCTATGTGTAACAACAACCACGCAAGTTCCAAGTATTTCTCTAGCTGATTTTAATAAAGTCCATATAATATCTGAAGAATACTCATCTAAATTTCCCGTTGGCTCATCACATAAGAGTAATTTTGGATTATGTGCTAAAGCTCTTGCCATAGCCACGCGTTGTTGCTCTCCACCTGAAAGCTGAGCTGGCTTTTTATCAGCTTTGAAAGTTAAATTTACATGCTTTAAAAGCTTTGCAGCTTGTTCTTTACATACGTTTTTGCTATAACCTTTAATCATCAAAGGAAGCATTACATTTTTTTCTACGCTAAATTCTTGCACCAAACGATAATCTTGAAAAATAATTCCTATTTTTTGCCTAAGCTGCAAAAGCTCAGCGTTAGAAATATCTACTAAATCATTATTGCAAACCTTTAAATTCCCGCTTATTGGCTCTAAATCTCCATAGAAAGATTTTAACAAAGTTGATTTCCCGCTGCCACTTTTTCCTGTAATAAAAACAAAATCATTATCTTTTAGTGAAAAACTAGCATTTTCTATAACAAGTTCATCATAACCAAGACAAAGCTTTTTAGCTTCTATCATCACTGCTTTTTCCTCATTTATTTTATAAATTATTATTTGATATAAGAATACAATATTTCTCTTAATTTTTCTATAGCTTTTAAATTTTCTTTAGTTTTAAAAGGCTGCTCAAAGATAAATTCTATTTTTTGTGTGTTTAAAGCTATATAAACATGTTCAGGCTTGTAAAAAGCGCCAAAAGCTATTTTGATGATAAGCTCATCATCTTTAATGTACATTTTTTCAAAATGTAAGAAAAAATCCTCACCTTTAAAAACTTCATTTTTAAAATTCTTTTTTATACAAGCTAATTCTTCTGCGTTTAATCTTAAATCTTCAATGACAAATTTTTGATCCTTGCTTAAACTTTCACTCTTGCTAAAACCACTAATGATTAAATCATATATATCTTTATTTTGTCTTTTCCAGCGATCTTCGTATTTGCTTGAAATTTCTAAATTTTCATTTTTTTTGATTAAAGCTTTTAAATGCGAAAAAGTTAAAAAAGTTTCTAAAGTAAAATCAAAATACAAAAAACTATCTGTTCTAAGTTCAAATTGTCCATTTTCTTTTAAAACCCTAGCGCATTCATTTGCAAAATTTAACCCGACTACCCTACGATGAGGCTTTTTATCCCAAGGAACAGGAAAATGCAAAAAGATTTTATCTATCAAGTTAGACTCAAGTACGCTTAGTAATAATCTTACATCAGTTTCTATTAATAAAACATTATTTAAGTTTTCACTTAAGGCAAGTTTAGCTACTTGCTCTAACGCAGGGGTGTAAATTTCTATACCTATAATCAAAACATCAGGATTTAATCTTGCTTGATAAAGCAAATGCCTACCACTTCCAAAGCCTATTTCAATAAAAATTTGCTTTTTGTTTTTTATTTGCTCTAGTAATTCTTTTAAATCATTGGCAATTAAAGGGGTTTTTTGGATTAACCTTGTATGTTTTAACGCCACAGCTTCACAAACTACATCTTGAGTGAAATTTTCTTTAAACACAAGTAAAGCTTTTTGCAAATATCCAATTTGCGAAGGCTTAGTGTGTTTTTCACCTTTAATAAGCCATTCTTGTTTTTTTTCATCTTTTTTAATCTGCAAAAAAAAGTTTTCTTGCTTTATACGCGTAAAAAGCAAGTCTACATTTTCACCTTTAGCAAGCCATAAGAATTCAACCCCATCTTTTTCAAAAGGAAGTTGAATTTCTTTTAGAATTTTACACTTAAAATTTGGCATTATTTCACCGCTGTAAATTTATCAGAAGCTTTTGATTCTATACCATTTGCATCGATAGCTATAACTTCATAACTATATACTTTTCCAGGAACAGCTGTGATGTCTTTTAATTGCTTAGATTTAATCTCTTTAAACACAGCATTACTTCCACCTCCACTTCTTTTAACTATATACTCTTTGGCTCTATCATCATTATCAACCCATTCAACTCTAATACCATCATCTTCAACAGCACATAAAATAATACTTGGTGCTAATGGTGCCCCTAAGGTAATACCTTCTACAGGCTCACTTGCTATAGGACTTTCCAAGCCATCTTTATCGACCATACTCACTTTATAATATCTTTTTTCAGCCACACCTTTAACTACATCTTCATAGGTATTTTCAGAAGTTTTAGCTACCACGCTAAAAGGTAAAAAGGTAGTTGAACTAGAATAAATTTTATAATAAGCAAAATCAGCATAATCAATTTTATCCCAAGTTAAAATGATTTTTCTTGGCGCGTCTTTACTTGCTTGTAAATTACTTACCATAGGAGGAAGTGCTTTGGTGGTTGATTCTACTATTTTACTTGGAGTACTTTTAATGCCATCATAAGTTAAAGCTATGACTCTATATTGAAAACTCTCATCAGGCTTTAGTGAATCATCTATATATTCAGCACTTAAGCGATTTTTAACCCTAGTTAATTCTTTAAATTTCATATCTTTCATATTTGCACGCTCAATGATGTATGAGTTTACTCTTACATCAGGATGTGGTCTCCAAACTATTTTTACACGATTTGGCAAACCTACAATAGCTTGCACAAAAGGCACTGGATCAATCACTCTATTTGTAAAAGCTTCTATACTCACACCATCTTGAGAAACCTGTCCAAGTTCGTTAAAGGTTTTCATAGAATAATAATATCTTGTATTTGGATCTAAATTTGTATCAGTATAATGAGTTTGAAATTTATTTTTGATTTTTGCTATAAGCTCCATAGGTGCACCAGCTGCATTTGCCCTATAAATATAATATCCTGCTATATTTTGATCATACAATGGTTCCCATTCAAAAGCTATACTTGTAATATCACTTATACTTTTAATGCTTGAAATTTTTGGTAAAGTATCATTTACTTGAGCAATTTGAGGCGAACTCATAGTTGTACTACAAGCACTAAAAGCCAAAGCAGAACTTAAGATAATCCAGTGAAGTTTTTTCATCTATCTCTCCTTGTGTAAAATTTTCTTTTAAAATTTGATAAAAATCATCAAACATAGGAGCTTTTATAAACATTAACTCTTTAGTCCTAGGATGAATAAAATAAATCAAATACGCATGAAGCATTACTCTATTATACTTTATTTTTCCTTTATATCCGTATAATTCATCTCCTAAAATATAGCGATTAAAATCTGCCAAATGCACCCTGATTTGATGGGTTCTTCCTGTGTATAACTTAGCAGCTATTAAAGAGCAGTTTTTAGCACTTAATAAATTTATAAAATCTGTTTTTGCATTTTTTGCTAAAGGATTTTTAGTGTTTGTAGTAATTTTTTTAAGCCTATTATTGGGACAACGCATAATAGCTTTTTCATTGCTCATTTTATCATTTTTCAAAGGCAATTCACTCAAAGCAAGGTAAAATCTACCCATACTTTTATCTAAAAGCTGATTTGCTAAAAATTGATGTGCTTGATTGTTTTTAGCTATGATGATAGCTCCGCTTGTGCCCTTATCAAGTCTATGCACAAGCCCTGCTCTATGCTCTCCATTTAAATTTGATAAAGCATAGCCCTTATGTAAAAGCCAATCCACTAAAGTCGCTTCTTTAACACTACTTGCACCATGCACAACGACATTAGGAGCTTTGTTTAAAACTAAAACATCATCATCTTCATATAAAATTTCTATGTCAAACTCAGGCGTGTAGCTTTCTTTAGCTTCTTTTACTAAAGGTAAAAAAATACTTATTTCATCTTTTTGTTTTATTTTTTTAGAACTTTTATTTTCTAATTTTTCATTAATATATATACAATTTTCTTTGATTAGTTTAGCAACTTGCGAACGACTTTGCTTAAGTATATCTGATAAAAAAATATCCAATCTTTCTTCACAAAGTGATGAAATTTTTAGCATATTATATTTCCTTGTGATAAAATTTGCAATTTTAACATATAATTACACAATATTTTGTAAAAAAGGTTAGCTTTGATAAAACTTGATAGAAGAATTCTAACGCATTTTGATTTTGTTCAACCTCTTTTAGTGTTGCCTATCATAGCTATATCTTTTCTTTTAATTTATGAAGCAAATACACGCTTAGCCGAAAAACAATTTATCTATACTTTAGTAGGTTTTGCAGGATTTGCGTTTTTTTTCTTTTTACCTTTAAGAAGATTAATGTGGCTTATACCCGTGTTATATTGGATCAATATAGCTTTGCTTTTGAGTGTGGATATTTTTGGTGTTGAAAAACTTGGAGCTAGAAGATGGCTTGAAATACCTTTTACACATTTTACCATACAGCCTTCTGAAATTTTCAAACCCTCCTTTATTTTAATGCTAGCTTATTTGATTTATCAAAACCCACCACCTCATAATGGTTATGGTTTAAAACAATTTTTAAAGCTAAGTTTTTATATTTTGCTCCCATTTTTACTTATAGCAGGAGAACCTGATTTAGGAACAGCTTTAGTACTTTTAATAGTAGGCTTTGGAACACTTTTTATTATAGGAGTAAATTATAAAATTTGGCTTAGTATTTTTTTAGCTATAGCTATAGCTTCACCTATTATTTATAGTGATTTTTTAAAACCTTATCAAAAACAAAGAATTCATGATTTCTTAGCTGAAGAGCCAAGTTACCATGTAAAACAATCCATCATTGCAATAGGAAGTGGTGGTTTGAGTGGAAAAAAAGCAGACGAAGCCACACAAACACATTTTAAATTTTTACCTATTTCTACGAGTGATTTTATCTTTGCATATTTGTCTGAAAGATTTGGTTTTATCGGTGCAGTTGTAATCATACTGCTTTATACCTTACTCATTTTTCATTTATTGAGTTTAAATTATAAGCTCAAAGATGATTATTTTACAAGAGTAGTGACAAATTGCATTGCTTTGTTTATTTTTATATATGTAGCGGTAAATATATCAATGACCATAGGTTTTGCCCCCGTTGTTGGCATACCTATGCCATTTTTTAGTCATGGGGGAAGTTCTTTTGCTACCTTTATGATTTTCTTTGGAATTTTACAAAATTTAATAACCTTTAGATATTTAGCAATAGAAAAAGCGGTAAAAATAAAATTCTAAATTTAAATTAAGGAAATAAAGATATAATAACATTTTTATTTTAACTTTTGGCGGATTTATAGCTCAGTTGGTTAGAGCAACCGGCTCATAACCGGTTGGTCGCAGGTTCGAGTCCTGCTAAATCCACCATTTATTTTTTACTCCCGAGTGTTTTTTTGGCAAATTATATTCAAAATATTAAAAAAGAGTTTTTATATTTTCAAAAATAGCTTTTTGTATATTATATAAACAACCATAATAATAATTTATTTTACACCTAAATTA